>JBCDEN010000029.1:0-13043 GCA_039179715.1 Pseudomonadota bacterium | reverse complement strand
TTTCAACGCAATTCGAACGGAAGCAAGCCGGTCAAATCCGAAGGACATGGAAATGGCTTCACCCCGTGGCGTCAGCTTGGCTGACCGGGCAGGAAGCCCGCTTCGCGCACCCTTCCTAACGGGATTTCGCCATTTCGCATGCCAGTTCAGTCTCATTTATGGGTCCATCACATAGGCCGTACGACGGCAAATCAAGACGGGGCATCTCACCGGCCCGAATTCAAGGCGAGCGACTTTGGGAGTTCTTTTTTCAAAGAAATCGTCAGTCACTTATCCAATCTAAACCATCGCCATCACGCGCGACGGCCCGCCCGTGCCGCCCCGGAATTTCGGCGCCCCGACAACAAGCGTGGCGCCGCTGGCCGGGAGTGCGTCCAGATTGGCGATGCATTCGATGCCCCAGCGGTTGCTGGGCAGCCAGGCATAATGAACCGCGAAATCAGGGGACGGGCCGAAGTCGAGCGACAATGTATCGACGGCAAGACCGACCACATTCGCCTCTTCCATCAGCATTTGCGCCGCTTCCAGGTGGAAACCGGGAAAATGCATGACGGCGTTTTCGTCGGCATTGCGGAACTTTTCCGTCGGCACCTGCACGCCCCATCCGGAATTCATGGCAACGCAGGCTCCGTCCGGAATGTCGCCATGGGCCGAGATCCAGGCCTTGAGATCCTCCGGGGTCACCTGGGCATCCGCATTTTCGGTGGCCTTGGCCTTGATGTCGACGATGCACAGCGGAGCAACGAGATTTTCGACCGGGATTTCCGCAACGGACTGGCCATCTTCGGAAAAATGCAAGGGCGCATCCATATGCGTGCCGGTATGCTCGTTGTAGGTGAGGTTTAAGAGATTGTAGCCGTCCTTGGCGAAATCAACGAGCTTCTCCTTGAAGAACTGCTGCTCGCCCCCGAATGTCGGGAAAGTCTCGTAGAGCTCGTGGGTCATGTCGGTGATCCTGGAGGGCGCTTGCGCCATTGCCGGCATGGCACCCGTCGTCGCGGCCGTTGCCGCGATCCCGGCACCGACGGCTGTCGCTCTGAAGAAATCCCGCCGCGAAAGCATACGGTCCTTCACCGATTTGATGACGCAGAAATCGCACATGACATATCCTTCCCGTTGTTCACCCTGGTGCGCTGAATTTGAAGCTCGCGAAAAATGGCTCGGACTTCACATTCAGGTGGCCATGGGGAATGCTGCTGCCCGATCAGGGAAATTGCGAGGCAAAAAAGTTTATTCTTCGATATGCAGGAGAATTTTCAGCGGGCAGGATACGAGTAACGCCGGTTTTTCGCGGCGTCAGACAACCCGCAGCTCCGGCTGACCCTTGCCGGCCAGAGCCGCACGCGGCGGAATTGCGTTCTGCAGCAGTTCGCTCAAATGCGCCTCAAGGTAGTTGACGATCGGCGACTGCGCCTTGGCCGGAGTATAGACCGCCAGTCTGGTTGCCGGCAGGGCGGGAAAACCGTCCTGTTCCTTCAGGATCTTGAAGCCGTCGAGAATGGCTCCCGACGGCAGGCAGCAGACGCCGGCACCCGAATTGACGGCGACCTGGGCGGCGGCAACGCTCGTGGTGACAATGCGCTCATACCATTGCCGTCCGGCACCTGCGAGCGCGCGAAAGGAAATGTCGCGGAAAGGGCAGGGGTCGGGGAACAGGATGAGCGGCACCGGATCGCCGAGCGCGCAGGCGTCACCGGCAGCCCAGTGAAGCTGTTCCTCCACAACATTGGCCGGTTCCGGCTTGGCTGGGTTCACAAGGGCGATCGCCAGATTGAGCTCGTTGCGGGACAGCTTGTCATGCAACGTGGCGCTGTCCGCCACGGTCATCTCCAGTTTCACATTCGGATGGATGCCGACGAAATTGCAGAAGATCGACTGAAGTTGTCCGGTCGTGGACCATTCCGGCAATCCGACGTGAACCGTGCCGGTCAGCTCCGGTGCCGACAGCCTCAGGCGTGCCTCCTCGTGGGATTTCAGGATTTCCGTGGCATGCTGGTAGAGAATACGGCCTGCGGGCGTCAGGTCCATCGACCGGGCCGCGCGCTCGATCAGCGGTTTGCCGACGCGGTCTTCGAGGCGGCGGAGCTGGGTGCTGACACAAGGCTGCGTGCGGTTCAGTCTCACGCCGGCGAGCGTTACATTACCCATTTCGGCGACCGCCACAAAGGCTTCCAGCAATTCGATGTTGAAACGGCCGACAGTCAAATTGCGTTGTTCCACCTGGTCCCGATCCGCCGGCGCCGCCAGCCGAATTCCTCATGTTGGCACAGAGTTACGCGCAATTTAGAACGATTTCAACCTTAAATTTATAAAGTGGGTAAAGCGCGTATATCGGGAATTTTGCTGTTTTGCGCGTCTGCGGCTCTCGATCAGGCGGCTTGCGGCAGCAGGGGCAGGCCTGCCTCAACAATGCATGCATAACACTCTTTTATGATCGGGCGCAGCCGCATAACTGCATTGTTCTGGTTTTTATTGAGCCCGGCAGGCAGTATAGTGCCGTGCTTGGAGAACAATATGCGTAATGGTGCACCTATGATCGTTTCAAACACGACGAATGACGAACTTCAGATCGACACCGAGCTATGCAGGGCGATGTTCGAAAAAGACCCTGACAAGATGATCGAACTTGTTTCCGATTGGCTGGAAACCAACGGCTTGTCCATGAGCGAAACTTTCAGGATGCCGGCGTATCTCGACAAGGTTCTGGCCGATGCGGCCGGATATTCAGGCTCTGACCGATCCCTGCGCATTTACGCATCCTGACGTGACAGGCTCTCCGGTCCGGACGTCTCCGGCCGAATGAGCTGAATATCGCCGATCCCGGGATGGCGCATCCCGGTGCCACGGGCAGGCACTTTCAATCGCACCTTAAATTGCGATGTCGTTGTATGCTTCGTCGCTTTCCAACGCGTCCAGATCGTATTCGGACCAGTCTTCGTCTTCTAAGAGTTCAAAGTCGTCCGAACCATCGTCGCCGAAGTCATGACCATACTGATCGAGGGCATCATCGCCCAGATTGTCCATGATGGCATCAACATCTCCGAACCGGCGGGACGACACACCCATGTCATCCATATCGCTTTCGTAGGTTGCATGTTCACTGCGATCACCAAAATACGGCATGTCATTTCCTCCTGTTGAGCGGGTTGCGCTGAGAAAGAAATGGGACGTATCGGAGCAAATCAGTGTGACGTTTGTCACCGGTTCGCTGCCTGAGCGCCAAAACCCGACGCTTTTGTGCGCCGGGTCACACTTGACGAAGCGGAATCCTCACGAAAAGCCACAAATCAGGCGTGAATGAAGCTTTCATTTTGTGCATTTGCCGGGCTTGGGCGGGACCGCGAGCAAGAGCGTTCCATATTTGTTCTTGAACGGTGGCAATTATTGTGTTTCCTTCTCTCTACACCTTTAAGTAGAGGAAGAGGTATGGTCAGCCGGGTCACCACGGTTGCATTTCAGGGGATCGAGGCCGTTCCCGTCGATGTGCAGGTGCATGTCGGTCCGGGCATGGTCGCCTTCAACGTTGTCGGATTGCCGGACAAGGCCGTTGCAGAAAGCCGCGAACGCGTCCGTGCAGCGCTCTCTGCATCGGGCCTCGCGCTCCCGGCCAAACGGGTTACCGTCAATCTCGCACCCGCCGACCTGCCAAAGGAAGGGTCCCATTATGACCTGCCCATCGCGCTTGGCGTCATGGCGGCTATCGGCGCCATTCCCGCCGAATTTCTGGAAGGCTATGCCGTGCTTGGAGAGCTCGGCCTCGACGGAACGCTCGCCCCGGTGGCCGGTGTGCTGCCGGCGGCCATGGGAGCGAACGGGCTCGGCAAGGGGCTGATCTGCCCGCAAGCCAGCGGCGGCGAAGCGGCCTGGGTGGATGCGGACATGGACATTCTTGCACCCCGGTCGCTCATTCAGCTTGCCAACCACTTCAAGGGCACGCAGGTCCTGTCGCGCCCGGCGGCAAAACTCCACGGCAACACGGGGGTGCTGCCCGATCTGGCCGAGGTCAAGGGTCAGGAAACCGCCCGCCGAGCCCTCGAAGTCGCCGCTGCGGGGGGCCACAATCTTCTCATGACCGGTCCGCCCGGATCGGGAAAGTCCATGCTGGCGAGCCGCCTGCCGTCCATCCTGCCGCCGCTGACACCGCGTGAGCTGCTCGAAGTACCGATGATCGCCTCGCTCGCCGGGGAACTGGCGGAAGGAAAGCTTACCGACAAGCGCCCCTTCCGGTCTCCGCACCATTCCGCGTCGATGGCGGCCCTGATCGGCGGCGGGGTCAGGGCAAGGCCGGGCGAGGTATCGCTTGCCCATAACGGTGTTCTGTTTCTCGATGAACTGCCCGAATTCAATCCGCAGGTGCTCGACAGCCTGCGCCAGCCGCTGGAAACGGGTGAAGCCGTGATCGCCCGTGCCAATCACCGGGTGACCTATCCTGCCCGCATTCAACTGATTGCTGCCATGAACCCGTGCCGTTGCGGCAACGCGGGCGAACCGGGCCATGTCTGCCGCCGGGGCGAGCGCTGTGCCTCCGAGTATCAGGCCCGTGTTTCCGGACCGTTTCTGGACCGGATCGACCTCAGGATAGACGTGCCCGCCGTGACCGCGTCCGACCTGATCGGCCCGGCTGAAGCCGAGCCGTCCCGCAGCGTTGCCGAACGGGTCGCCGAGGCGCGCAGGATCCAGGAGAAACGGTTTTTCGACCTCGGCGTGTTCTGCCGGACAAACGCCCAGGCTCCGGCGTCGGTGGTCGAAACCATGGCGCAGCCGGACGACCTGGGCCTGTCCTTCCTGCGCGACGCAGCCGAAAAGCTGCAGCTGAGCGCGCGCGGATACCACCGCGTGCTCAAGCTGGCCCGGACCCTTGCCGATCTCGACGGCAAGGACGCCGTCTCCCGCATTCACCTGGCCGAAGCGATGAGCTACCGCGGTCGGGATCTGTCGCGTCGGGCGGCGTAGCCATGTCCCTGCCGCAATCCGGGGACGTGGGCGAGAATCCGATTGAACAACCGCGCAAATGGCCCCATGTCTCTGCGTGTCAATGTTTCACAGGAGACGGCATATGCTGGTCACGACAACGAATACCATCCAGGGCAAGGATCTCGACTACAGGGGCCTGGTGACGGGGGAGGCCATTCTCGGCGCCAATCTGTTCAAGGATCTGTTTGCCGGTATTCGCGACATTGTCGGGGGCCGGTCGGGTGCTTACGAGGAAGAACTCGCCAAGGCGCGCAAGATCGCCGTTGATGAAATGTGCCAGCAGGCCCAGGCAATGGGCGCGAATGCGGTCATCGGGGTGGATCTCGACTATGAGACGGTTGGCCAGAACGGCTCGATGCTCATGGTAAGCGCCACCGGCACGGCGGTCTGGATCCGCTGATCCGCGTCATGCCGCTCGATTTCAGGATTGAAACGGGTTTCCCGGATGGCCAGCGGCCGGTTGCGGCCAAGCTTTTCTGGTCCGCGTTCCGCGGAAAACTGGAAAAGGTCATGAAGCCGGAAACCAGGGCGCTGCATTTCCTTGAGGACGCGCTCGATCCCACCTTTGCGCTTAGCGCGGTCTCACGCGACGGCGCGCTTCTTGGTCTTGCCGGTTTCAAGACCGGAAAAGGCGCTTTTGTCGGTGGTACGCTATCCGGAATGACAGACGCTTATGGCCGTTTCGGCGGTCTCTGGCGCGGGGTGTTGCTGGACCTGCTTGAACGCAAGACCGAACCCGGCTCTCTCCTGATGGACGGTATTTTCGTGAGCGAGGCCGCACGTGGCCAGGGCGTCGGCACGGCATTGTTGCAGGCGATCGTTGAGAAAGCCGCCGAAGACGGATTGGACCGTGTCCGCCTGGATGTCATTGACCGGAATGTCCGCGCCCGCTCGCTCTATGAACGCATGGGCTTCACCGCCGTTTCGGAAACACGAACGGGTCTGTTGAAGCACATTTTCGGATTTTCCTCCGCGACCCGCATGGAGAAGGCGATCCCCTGAAATTGCGTTGCCGGCTTGGCGGCATTCGCCGCTCTTCTTCGACCGGCACTTTCGCACATGTTGTGCGTTCACCGTCTGTCGCGCTATCGTGATGCGAAGTGCCAGGGAGGATGGCATGCGCGACGCAGAACATGTCAGCGAAATCGACCGGGTCCTGAAGGGTCAGGAGACCGGCAGGGATGAGCTTGTGTCGGAAAGCTGGCGGCGCTGTGTCCAGACCTACGGCATGGACCCGACGCGCCCGGACGGGCCGCATGTTGTCACCGAGCAGCAGCTGAAAGAGCACCAGGAACAGTCTGAACGCCTGATCGCGACGGCGCGATCCGGTCTGCAGACCCTCTTCAAACAGGTCGCTGGCCACAATTACGTGCTGCTTCTGGCGGACGCAAAGGGCATCAGTGTCGATTTCTTCGGCGATCTCCGGTTCGAGGAAGAGCTCCGCCGCGCAGGACTGTATCTCGGTTCCGACTGGTCCGAAGACCTCGCCGGCACTTGCGGTGTCGGTTCCTGCATCGTGACCGGCGAAGCGGTCACCATTCACCAGGGCGATCACTTCGGCCTGTCGCATACGCCTCTGTCCTGCACCGCCGCGCCGATTTTCGATACCAGCGGCAAGCTTGCCGCCGTGCTGGATATCTCGCTATTGCGCTCGCCAAGCCCCAAATCGAGCCAGAACCTGGCGATGAACCTTGTGAAGGCGTCCGCCCGCCGCGTCGAAATGGCCAATCTGATGGCGATGACGCGCCGTGAATGGGTCTTGCGGTTTTCAACATCGTCGGAGTTTCTGGAAGTCGATCCGGAAGCGGCCGTGGCGCTCGACGAAGGTGGTCACATCACCGGCATGACCCGCGGAGCCCTGGATTTTCTGGCACCCGGAGATGCGTCAAACCTCATTGGCACCCGCATCGACATGCATATGGATCTGGAGATTGACGATCTTCCGGAATTCATGCGCGGACGGCCGACCGAGGAACGGGTTCTCAGACTTCGCGACGGCCGCGGGCTGTACGGTCACGCAATCGCACCGCAAATGTCCCGTGTTTCCAGGCCGCATGCGATCGGCGCCCTGTCCGGCCCCTTGCGCAGTTTCTGTGGTCCCGATGCGGCCCTGATCCAGCTTGCCGGAAAGGTGGAGAAGCTGGCCGCGACCCAGGTCCCGATCCTGCTTTCCGGCGAGACCGGGACGGGCAAGGAAACCCTTGCAAGGGCCGTTCACGTTCTCGGGCCGGCGAACCGCTCCTTTCACACGCTGTGCTGCTCGGACTTGCGTAAGGAAAAGGTCGACGCGATCGCAGACGGCGCGACAGGCACGTTATTTTTACGCGGTATCGAACGTCTGGATGAAGAAGGCCAGTCCGTCGTTCTTGCGCTTCTGGAAGCCCGCAGCGATCTGCGCGTCGTTGCCACCGCGCGCCATGACGACGGCAACCCGGACAACCTCAAGACGATCAGGCCCGAACTCTATTTCAGGCTCGCGGGTGCTCAGATTACCGTTCCGCCGCTCAGGCACCGCAAGGATTTCGACTGGCTCGTGGAGCGTTTGTTGCGGCGTTCGCCCAAGGACTTCCGGCTGTCGCCCGCTGCGCGCGCCGAACTCAACAGCCGTCACTGGCCAGGGAATATCCGGGAACTCTCGACAACGCTTGAGGTTGCGATGGCGCTGGCGGACGGCTCGGTGATCGATCTTCCGGACCTGCCGCCGCCGGCGATGTCGGAACACAAGACGGCCGACCCGGCAGATGACCTTGAAGCCCTGCTTGATGCCTGTGACGGCAACATGTCCCTGGTCGCACGGCGCCTCGGCGTCAACCGGTCGACGGTGCTGCGCCGGATGCGCAAGGCAGGCCTTACCCGCGCAAACTGAGCGCTTGACCGGCCTCGTCTCATGCGGGTGTTCCCGTGTTGCACCTTGTTGCGCGCGCAACAACAAAGCGGTTTTGTGACACTTCCCCGGTCAAACTGCCAAGTGAACCGTGGCGCAAGTCACGCCTGCCCTGCAATTCTTGCCTCCATGAACGAACGGGAGGAATGAAATGCTAGACAAACCATTGGTTCACCAGACCGAGACCTTTTTGAAATCCTTCGGCGATGCGCTGGCAAGCGGCGACATCGATGCGGCGGTCAATCATTTTCAGGACGACTGCTACTGGCGGGATCTCGTCGCCTTCACCTGGAACATCAAGACCGTCGAGGGCAAGGATCAGGTCCGCGACATGCTGACCAGCCAGCTCGGCGCGATCGGACCGAGCAACTGGACGCTTGCGGAAGGCGAAGTCCCGACCGAGGAGGGCGGCGTGATCACGGCGTGGATCCAGTTCGAGACGAAACTGGCGCGCTGCTTCGGCCTTGTCCGACTGAAGGACGACAAGATCTGGACATTGCTGACGACCATGGTGGAACTCAAGGGCCACGAGGAACCGAAAGGGTTTCAGCGGCCGCTTGGTGCGAAACACGGCGCTGGCAAAAACCGCACCACCTGGAAGGAGGAGCGCGAGAGGGAAGATGCGGAACTTGGCTACAGCCACCAGCCCTATTGCGTCATCATCGGCGGCGGACAGGGTGGCATCGCGCTTGGTGCGCGGCTGCGTCAGCTCGGTGTTCCGACCATCATCGTGGAAAAGAATGACCGACCTGGCGACAGCTGGCGCAACCGCTACAAGTCTCTCTGCCTTCACGATCCGGTCTGGTACGACCATCTTCCTTACATAAAGTTTCCGGAAAACTGGCCGATTTTCAGTCCGAAGGACAAGATCGGTGACTGGCTTGAAATGTACACCAAGGTTATGGAGCTGAATTACTGGACCCGGTCGGTTGCCAAGTCCGCAAGCTACGACGCCGCGAGCGGAGAGTGGACGATTGTCGTCGACCGGGACGGCGAGGAAGTTGTCCTGCGTCCGAAACAGCTTGTGATGGCGACCGGCATGTCCGGCAAGGCGAATGTTCCGGCGTTTCCCGGCATGGAGACATTCCGGGGCGATCAGCACCACTCCTCCGGGCATCCGGGCCCTGATGCCTATCGCGGCAAGAAGGCCGTTGTTGTCGGCTCGAACAATTCCGCACACGACATCTGCGCCGCGCTCTGGGAGAACGATGTCGATGTCACCATGGTCCAGCGGTCCTCGACACATATCGTGCGCTCCGACACGCTGATGGATGTTGGCCTTGGCGCGCTTTATTCCGAAGAGGCCGTAAACGCCGGTATGACCACGGAAAAGGCCGATCTCATCTTCGCGTCCCTGCCCTACCATATTCTCCACCAGTTCCAGATCCCCGCCTACGCGGAAATGAAAAAGCGCGACGCGGACTTCTACGCCGGGCTCGAAAAGGCCGGTTTCTGGCTGGACTGGGGTGATGACGACAGCGGCCTGTTCATGAAATACCTGCGCCGCGGCTCCGGGTACTACATCGATATCGGCGCGAGCCAGCTCATCATCGACCATGAAGTCAAGCTCAAACGCGGCCAGGTCACCGAGGTGGTTGAAGACGGCGTGGTGCTTGACGACGGCAGCAAGCTGGAAGCCGATGTCATCGTTTATGCGACCGGCTACGGCTCGATGAACGGCTGGGTTGCCGATCTGATGGGCCAGGAGATGGCCGACAGGGTCGGCAAGGTCTGGGGTCTGGGCTCCGACACGACCAAGGACCCCGGGCCCTGGGAAGGTGAACAGCGCAACATGTGGAAACCGACCCAGCAGCCGGCGCTGTGGTTCCATGGCGGCAACCTGCACCAGTCGCGGCACTACTCGCAGTTCCTGTCACTCCAGCTGAAAGCGCGGATGGAAGGCCTCGATACACCGGTCTACGGGCTTCAGGAGGTCCATCACCTGTCGTGATGACCTGTTGGTGTGCGCCGGCGCCGACCGGCGCGTGATCTGGAAGACGAGGGGCGCGCCTCTCGTTTTCTTTTCGTTGAACGCAGGCAGCCGGGACCTCAAAGCCCTTCGAATAGCGCTGTGGACAGGTACCGCTCGGCGAAAGACGGGATGATCACCACAATGGTCTTGCCGTCCATGTCCGCGCCCTGGCCGACCCTGATCGCGGCGGTCAAAGCCGCTCCGGAGGAGATGCCGACTGGAATGCCTTCGGTTCTTGCCACTTCGCGCGCCATGGCAAAGGCATCCTCGTTGGAAACGGTCCGGACCTCGTCATAGGCGCCGGTATCGAGCACGCCGGGCACGAACCCGGCCCCGATGCCCTGGATCTTGTGCGGGCCGGGAGCGCCACCGGACAGGATCGGGCTGTCGGCGGGTTCGACCGCGACAACGTGCAAATCCGGCTTGCGGGCCTTGAGAACTTCCGAAACGCCGGTGATCGTGCCGCCTGTGCCGATCCCTGAAACGAACACATCGATCCTGCCATCCGTGTCGTTCCAGATTTCCTCTGCGGTCGTATTGCGGTGGATGTCCGGATTGGCCGGGTTGTTGAACTGCTGCGGCATCACCGCGCCGTCGATCTCGCCGAGCAATTCCTGTGCCTGGGCGATAGCGCCTTTCATGCCCAATGCGCCGTCGGTGAGTTCCAGCTCCGCGCCGAGGATCTTGAGCATTTTCCGCCGTTCCACGGACATGGTCTCGGGCATCACCAGGATCAGCCTGTATCCCTTGGCTGCCGCAACGAAGGCGAGCGCGATACCGGTATTGCCGGAGGTCGGCTCAACGAGCGTGGATCTGTCCGGAGCGATGTGTCCGTCCCGTTCCATCGCTTCGATCATGGCGACGCCGATCCGGTCCTTGACGCTGGCTATCGGGTTGAAGAATTCCAGCTTGGCGAGAAGATTGCCCTTGACGCCGTGCGCTTTTGCCAACCGGTCCAGCCGCACGATCGGCGTGTCTCCGATGGTGTCGGTGATCGAGGAATAGATCTTGCCGCGCCCGTGTGTTTTTCTCGTCATGAAGCCTCTCCCTGGCCGGACTCTTCGTTGTCCTTCCCTCCGTCCTAGTCGGTTTTGATCAACCGGTCATCCCAAAATGTCCACGGAAATCGGTGTTGCCGACGCGGCCTATTCAGGCCTGCTCCAGAAGCAGGTCCGGAAGCTGATCCATGCGCTCGAAAAGAACAGCGCCTGCAGCCTCAAGCGCATCGTGGTCGCTGGCCGGGTCCTGGATATAGGCGAACACCCGCATGCCGGCGGCCCGTGCCGCCATCACACCGGGCAGACTGTCTTCGATCACCACGCAGTCTTCAGGGCGGTGACCCATGGATTTTGCCGCAAGCAGGAAGACATCCGGCGCGGGTTTGCCCTTTTCGCAATCCTGCGAGGAATAAAGCCTGTTCTTCAGCCTTGGCAGCAGACCGGCACTGCCGAGCGTCGAATGCATCTTTTCGTATTTTCCGGACGAGCCGACACAATAGGGGATGCCGCGCCGGTCGAGCAGGTCCATCACATCGGCAACGCCCGGGATCGGCGCAACACCGGCCTTGAAGCTTTCGACGTCGCGCGCGCGCAGCTCCATGAGCCAATCGGCGGGCAGCGGTCTGCCAAGCTTCTGTTCAACGATTTCCTGCACGGCTTCAAGCGTCCGGCCCATGAACCGTTTCTGGCATTCCGGACCGGAGATCGGAAACCCGTATTCGCTGAGCAGCCGGGCCAGCGTCCGGTTCGTGAGGCGCTCGGTATCGACCAGCACGCCGTCGCAATCGAAAATCACCAGTTCCGGTCTCATCTCAGGGCCGATCCGTCAAGCGCGTCCGGTTGACCCGAAGCCGCCTGCACCGCGCGCCGTCTCCGACAGCGTGTCGACCTCGGTGATGACCGCCTGCAGGACCGGTGCTATCACCATCTGGGCAATCCGTTCGCCGCGGACGATCTCGAACGGCGCATCGCCGAGATTGATCAGAATGACCTTCACCTCGCCCCGGTAATCCGCATCGATTGTGCCGGGCGTATTCAGAACCGTGACGCCATGCTTGGCCGCGAGGCCGGAGCGCGGCCGGACCTGGGCCTCGAACCCAGCCGGCAGCGCCATGGCAAGACCTGTCGGAACAAGGGCGCGCGCGCCCGGTGCCAGCTCAAGCGGGGCGTCGACCGCCGCAACAAGATCGAGACCCGCCGCAAGGTTGGACTGGTAGGCAGGAAGCGGCAGGCCCCTGGCGTGGTCGAGCTGTTTGAGTTCCAGTGTCACTTGCATCTTCGCAATCCTCGTTTGCATTGTCTCGGGTGGACGACATTCGCGGCCACTTGTCAAGATTCGCAATGGGGTGACTTACAATTCAATAATTTTGGCTAACGTCTTGAAGTTTCGGCAATGTCCTGAAACACTTTGCCCCATCGTAATGTTGCCATTGTTGGGAGATTTGCAACATGAGACGTATGATTTTCGCATTCGCCACAGGTATCCTGCTTGTGTCCACTCCGGCGGCGTTCGCCCAGACGGTCGGTTTCGCCGAAGCAATCAAGATCCTGTCGGCAAGCTGTGGCGCCGACATCAACAAATACTGCAAATCCGCAACGCTTGCGAACAATGGCATCGGCCAGTGCCTGGACCAGAACCAGGCCAAGGTGTCCCAGAAGTGCAATGCCGACCGCGCGGTCGTCGCCACTCTCATCCAGGAACGCCTCGCCGCACAGGCAGCGGCGCCGAAAATCTGCCAGCGTGATGCCGCTCAGCGCTGCAAGGGCGTCAAGCCGGGTGCAGGTCACATCCTGCGCTGCCTCCTGAAGGCGCAGCGTTCTGTCAGCAACAAGTGCAACACCGCCATCGATCTGGCTGGCTACCGCTAAGCGCACCCGGGAGATAATTTATGAAAAAGTTTCTTTTCGCCGGTCTCTCGGCCGCTGTTCTTGCCGTCTGCGTCTCGGGTGCCAGCGCCCAGACCCAGCTCAACCGCAATGAAATCATCAACTCGCTGCAAGGAGCGCAGCAGAAGGTCGATGTCAGTGCGGATGAATTGCAGAAGGCCGCGTTCGAAAACATCCAGAAATATCCGGGCGCCAATTCGCCGGGCAATTTGCCGCTCTGGGACAAGCTTGCCTCGCTGCGCCAGTTCAACGTGGAAATCACGTTCGACATCAATTCGGCGCGCATCCGCCCCGAATCCTATGAAACCATCGGCCTGATCGCCGATGC
>JBCDEN010000640.1:0-2907 GCA_039179715.1 Pseudomonadota bacterium | reverse complement strand
TCCAGACAACGGTTTGTTCGACAACCGACAGGCTTGTCTGCTGAAACAGCTCGTGAAGTTTCTGATAAGCTTCAAGGTGCTCCGGAGATTCCGCCATAACCGCGTGAAGGTTCGGGATCATCCCGAAAGCCTTGAGTGAATTGTCCAGGAGCGCGCGGCTGTCTTCAGGTGCCGTTTCCCGCGTGTGAAGTGTGAATTCCGTCATGTTTCGTCTCCAATGTGAGGGTGGCCAGCACCCGTCCTGCCAATGTCTTGCAGGCGGTATGTGGGTATTCTGTACTAAGTAGTCAAAAATATACTCACGCGAGAAAACCGCAGAAGTCTGGGACTTTTAGTCACGTTCACCCAAACGTGAGAATGCGGGTCCGTCGAAAATGGCGTTTGTCGCGGTCACCGGACCGGCAAAATACGGATACCGAGGACGCGGAACCGGCTCACCTTGCCGTCAATCATGCGGCGCGTTGATAAAACCGGACCAGATGCTGGAAACCGCATCGAAAGGATGGGATCATTCGTCAAAGCCGGGTTTTGGCCGGCACTCTTGCTTGACCTTCAACCGAAAGCCACTTAAGCCGCTAGCGCCAGTCGGCCGGACAGCCGCTGCCGCAAGCGCCGAAAGGCCGCGGGAGAGGAAAGTCCGGGCTCCATGGAAACACGGTGCCGGGTAACACCCGGCGAGGGCAACCTCAGGGAAAGTGCCACAGAAAGCAAACCGCCCCGGCCTTCCGGGGTAAGGGTGAAAGGGTGGGGTAAGAGCCCACCGCGCTTCTGGTAACAGCGGCGGCACGGTAAACCCCACCGGGAGCAAGACCGAATAGGGACAGCATGGTCCGGGAGCAATCCCGGAGCAGGCCGGTTTCCAGGCCAGCTGTCCGGGTTGGTTGCGAGAGGTGTCCGGCAACGGGCATCCCAGATGAATGGCTGTCGCGTCCGCGAAAGCGGGCCATACAGAACCCGGCTTACAGGCCGGCTGGCATTTCTTTCCTATCCCGCCGCGTATTGCGGCGTACTCGCCAGAAATTCTCCATAGGCGTCCGCGTCCGGATAGGAAAACTGTTCTGCGAGCGGGTTCGCCCGTTTCGTCATTCGCGCTCCCATGTCTGACAGCAGCTCGTCAAAGTGCCGGAAATGAAACGGTGCGGAACACAAACCGCCATAGACCTTGGCGGCGGGCCGTTCCCTGCGGCGCCACTCCAGCATCTCCTCGATATTCCGTGTCATCTCCGCAGCGCCGGGCTGTTTCGCGAGTTTTCCGTCCGCATGCCGTACCAGCCAGTTTGCGATCATCTCGGCTGAGAGGATTGTGCAGAAACTGGAATTGAAGCCGACGAAACCCATGTCGGGCAGATCGGGATTAACGGCCAGCCGGTAGACGCGATACTGGCCATCGGGCTCAATCAGCTTGTCCTGAAACTCCTGCGCAAGGTAGGGAACGCCGAGTTTCCAGCCGACGGCGAGGATCGA
The DNA here is from genome assembly GCA_039179715.1 of Pseudomonadota bacterium. Classification (GTDB taxonomy): domain Bacteria; phylum Pseudomonadota; class Alphaproteobacteria; order Rhizobiales; family Stappiaceae; genus Roseibium. The sequence continues at coordinate 1,443 of JBCDEN010000640.1, read as the reverse complement.
CAGGTCGCACGGCACCTTGTCGCCGTTGGTCAGGACGACATGGTCGTCCCCATAGCGCTCAAAGGTCCCCCTGGCAGGCTTGATTTTGCCGTCCCTGAAACCCTCGAACAGGCCCGGAGTGACGATGGGCAGTGAGCAGGACGCCTCCCTTTCGATCGGCGCGTCGGGCACCATGTCCCATTTCTTCAGGCCAAGCTGCAGTTTGAGCAACGTTTCGAGCCCTCGGAAGTTCGCCCATATCAACGGCTTGAACGCGGCAAAGAGCGCCTTTCGCGCAGGCGAGCGTCCCCATGCGTTGAACTGCTGTTCTTGCGCGCGCATGTAGAGAAGCCGTTTGAAATTGATGCCGCCGACAAAGTAGGGAACCCGCCAGACCGGTTCCCGGTAGACCAGCGTCACCGAGTGTGCGCCGTTGGCAGCGGCATTGACGGCGATGTCTGTCGCGGATTTGGACCCTCCCAGAACAACGACATTCTTGCCTCGTGCTGTTTCCGGGTCGGTGTATTCCGAACTGTGAATGACCTTGCGCCCGCCAGCCTCGAACGCCTCCTGTCCGGGATGAGTGATGATGTTCCTGTCCGAAAACTGCCCGGTGCAGACGGCGACGAAATCAAAATTCTGGGTGCGCACATGGTCACCTGCCTCGAGCGTGAGCGTCCAGCCGCGCTGTCCGTCCTGCCTGCGGTCCATGGAGCGGACATCGGCGTTCAGCTGAAATAGTCTCGCCAGCTTGTGCTTGTCGGCATAGGCATGAAGATAGGCATGAACCTGGGGCCCCTTCGGCCACTCCGGATAGTCCTCCGGCATGGCAAGATCGGTGTATCTGTAGAGATCCTTCGGAGATTGGGTCTGAACGCCCGGATAGGACCGGGACAGTTCCCACACACCGCCGAAATCGTGGCTTCGTTCGAAGCCGAATACTCTGTGACCGCGCTCATCAAAGGCCTTTGCCGCGGCAAGCCCGCTCACGCCGCCGCCGATGATTGCGACGTTCTTGCGTTTCGTCATGTCTGCTTCCTCCTCAAACCTGCCGATCCGTTCATGCCTGATCCGGCGGGGGCAGGAAGTCGACTTCGTGCAGGGCCGACAGCCGCACAAGTTCCTGCGGGTCGGTGACGCCGTTGAGCGCGATGAATAGGTCGAAAAGCTTGCGTGCCGGGGCAACGCCGAAGACACAGGTCGCGGTTTCACCGGACCGGTTGAAAATCCCGTGGGCTTCCCCCATCGGCATGCGCACCGTGTCGCCGGCCTTTGCCACATGCGTCTTGCCACCCATTTCAACCTCCAACTCGCCTTCCAGCATGACGATCCACTCATCCTGCGTCGGGTGGACATGTGGCGGTACAAAGCTGTCTGCCGGAACCACGGCGTGCCAGATGAACGCGTTTGCGCTGTGGATCTTTGGCGTATAGGTCTGCCCGACAACATTCCAGCTGATGCCGT
>JBCDEN010000208.1:0-6643 GCA_039179715.1 Pseudomonadota bacterium | reverse complement strand
GCTCGGCACGCGCGTCCCAACCGGAAAGATACTGCGACAGGGTTTCAAGGTCGGCCTTCAGCCGTGCCAGCTTGTCGAGCTGCACGGGATGTTCGGAGCGCCAGCGATCCACGGAAGCGGCGCTTCGTTGCACGAGCTGCCTGAAAGTTTCCGCGTCCTCTGGAGTTGCCTGTGCCACGGCGCGCACGCGCGCGATCGCTTCTTCGCGCACTATCATCCAGTTGTTGAACAGGATCGGGTGATTGATGATGAACGGCGCCATGCCAAGGCCCGTGGAGTTGCCAATTCCCAGGCACCGCGCGATTTCCGGATCCAGGCGCACGGCCCGTGTCCCGCCAAGACTCGCCGCCATGTGGTTCACGAGATCTCGGACGAACGTCCTGATCAGGTAGACCGAGAGCATTTCGGCCTGGAACGGGGCCTGCATTTCCGCGCGGCCGGAAATCAGATCCCGGTCGGCAGCACCGAATTTGCCCGAACCGTAGACCGCTGTCGTGCGCATCAGGTAACCGACCGCTTCTATTTGCTCCGGCTCCGGCTGCTGTCCCGATGCCAGCCGGTTAACAATATGGCTCCACAGCCGAACAGACCGGTTGGCCCGCGAAAGCGTCAATTCGCTCCGGCTGACCCGTCCGGCCTCCTGCAACGGTACATTTGCGGCAAGGCGTTCGATATCGTCCTGGCCCGGAATGCCGTCAAAGAGCGTGAAGGTTGTATCCCAGGCATCGGCAATGACCCGGTCCGATCTCTTGTCGTCCGGAAGGTCATGCGCGAAGGCGACGAGCGAATAAGCGCGCTCCGGTCCCCTGGCGGTATAGACGGCGCGCCCCACACCGTTGCGATCGATATCAAATACGGGTCGCGAAAACTGCCAGCTTTCCGCGGCCATCCGGCGCATAAGGATGCGCATGAAACTGAGACGGCACTGGTGCAACGATCCCAGGCGGCTGAGCCGCATCATGGTTGCAGGTTCCCTGCGGGGAATAAGCGGCTGCTCCGGTTTCACCTTTGCATCCTCCCGAAACTGTCAGCGAAGAACCGGTACCAGTTGTCTCCCATAATCGCGGAAATTTCGGCATCGTTCATTCCGACCGCGCGCAGTCCGTCCTCGATATTGCCGAAGTCCCGATTGTCGCGGAACCAGCCGGGCATCTCGGGGAACCCGGGCCTGTCGGCGGAGCCCTCGCCATAATCGATGTCCCTGGTCCAGCGCCCGACCCGCATCCATTCGACCACGCTGTCAGGCTGGTCCTGACACAGGTCCGTACCGAGGCCGAGATGCTCAACGCCGTATTTGTCGGCCGTGCGGGCGATCATCTCGCAAAAACTGTCAAGCGTGCAGCCGGACTTGTCTTTCAGGTGATGCGGGTAGATCGAAAATCCCAGCATGCCACCATGTCCGGTGACAGCCCGGATCACATCGTCGCGCTTGTTCCGCAGCGCTGGCGCCCAATCGTGCGGATTGGCGTGGGTAATGGCAATCGGCCGCTCGGAAATCTCGGCGGCTTCAATGGTCGAGCGATCAGCCGAATGGCTCATGTCGATGACCAGGCCGACGCGGTTCATCTCCCTGATGACCTGGCGGCCCATGCGGGTGATGCCGGTGTCCTCGTTCTCGTAACAGCCTGTCGCAAGCAGCGACTGGTTGTTGTAGGTGAGCTGCATGAACCGCGCACCCAGCGTGTGCACGATTTCAACCAGTCCGATATCGTCCTCGATCGGCGACGGGTTCTGGAAACCGAAAAAAACCGCCGTCCGGCCCGTGCGCCGCGCCTCATCGATATCCGAGGCCCATTCTCCCTTCATGATGAGATCGGGAAACTGCTCGAACCAGCGGTTCCACGTCTCGAAGTTGAGCACGGTTTCCCGGAAATTCTCGTGATAGGCGATCGTTACATGGATCGCGTCGACGCCGCCTTCGCGCAGTTGCCGGAAGATCTTTTCCGACCAGTTGGCATATTGCAGCGCATCGATCCGCATCAGTCCGGATCTCCTGCGCTGATATAGGCGGTCTTGACCGTCGTGTAGAACTCCGCAGCGGCCTTGCCCTGTTCTCTCGGACCATAGGAACTGTCGCCCCGGCCGCCAAAAGGAACATGGTAGTCGGTGCCGGCGGTCGGCAGGTTGACGGTCACGACCCCGGTGCGCGCGTTGCGGCGGAAGTGGTTGGCCCTTGCAAGGCTCTTCGTAACGATCCCCGACGTGAGCCCGAAATGCGTGTCGTTGACGGTCGCGAGCGCCTCGTCATAGCTGCCGACCCTGATCACGCTTGTCAGCGGCGCGAACATTTCCTCGCGGTTGATCCGCATTGCATTGGTCGTGTTCAGGAACACCCCCGGAGACATGTAATAGCCGTCGTGTGCGCGTTCCAGGCGCACACCGCCACAGGCGAGTTCGGCCCCTTCGGACTTGCCCAGCGCGACATAGTCGAGATTTTCCTGAAGCTGCTCGCCGCTCACGACCGGTCCCATCTGGGTTCCCTCTTCAAGCGCATGCCCGACGGTCATCGCCCTGGCGCCTGCCACAAGCCTGTCGACAAAGGCATCATGCACGCGTTCGTGGACGATCAGCCGCGAAGAAGCGGTGCATTTTTGCCCGGTTCCGCCAAAAGCACCACCAAGCGCGAGGGTGGCCGCAAGGTCGAGATCCGCATCGTCCATGACGGCAAGGGCGTTCTTCGACCCCATTTCCATCTGCACCTTGGTCAGGTTCTGGATAGCCGATGCGGCGATGCCCTTTCCAACCGCGACCGACCCGGTAAACGAGATCGCGTTCACAAGCGGGCTCTCGACCAGACGCTGACCGACAGACCGGCCGGACCCCATGACAAGGCTGAAAAGCCCTTTTGGTATGTCCTGCCTTTCGATGATCTCGGTCAGCGCAACGGCGGATGCCGGCGTTATGTTGGCGGGCTTCCAGACGACCGCATTGCCGTAGCACAGCGCCGGGGCGATCTTCCAGGAGGCCGTCGCGGTCGGGAAGTTCCAGGGGGAAATGACAGCAACCACACCAACGGGTTCGCGCCGGACGTCAATCTCGACCCCGTCGCGGACGCTGTCGGCATTCTCTCCGATCTGACGCAGGCACTCGCCCGCATAGTAGGTGAAGAACTGCCCGGCCCGGTAGACTTCCCCCTTGCCTTCGGCGAAGGGTTTGCCTTCCTCGCGTGAGAGCAACCGCCCGAGCTCCTCTGCGCGGGCCATCAGTTCGGTGCCGATCTTCATCAGGACCGCCTGCTTTCGCTCCAGACCGTAGGATGCCCATTCGATCTGCGCGACACGGGCACGGTCCAGCGTGAGGTCCAGCTGATCGGGACCGGCCTGCGCGTACCGTCCGATCAGATCGCTCAGATCAGACGGGTTGCGGTTCTCGATTTCGCTTGTCCCGGCCTGCCAGGTGCCGGCAATCAGATTCAGGTGCGTCACGTCGGGTCCAGCGTTCAAAAAATCTGTCGTCAGACAACATGGACATCCGGTACGGCATCAGTCAAACTCAATTAACTAAAGTTTATTTCAGAAATACTGAAACATGTCCATCAAGATCGAAATGCTCCGCTGCTTTTGCACCGTGGCCCAGACCGGCAGCCTCGCAGAAGCGGCCGACAGGCTCGGCCGGACCCAGTCCGCGCTCTCGATGACGCTCAAGCAGCTGGAAGACCATCTGGGCAAAAAACTGTTCGAAGGCGAACGCAAGAACCGCCTGTCTGCTCTCGGAGAGCAGGTGTTTGAACTTTCGCTGAGGCAGGTACGCCAGTTCGAGCAGACCGTTCGGAGCATTGAAGCTGCGGCGGATGCCTCGCAGGGCTTGATCCGCATCGTCTCCGTTCCCTCTGTCGCGGCGATCCTGTTTCCGTCCGTTCTTGAACACATGACGCGGACGTTTCCGGGCGTGAAGGTGGAACTCCGTGACACGGACACGCAACAGGTGCTGGACGCACTTGCCCAGGGCAAGGCCGATATCGGCATCGCGTCGGGGCATCATCCGCTCAACGGGGTCACGTCAATGCACTTGTTCGAAGACCGGTTCGGCCTTGTCTGCGCCGCCGATCACCCATTGATGAGCCGGAGCGACCCTCCCCGGATTACCGATGTCGCCAGTGCGCCCTTCATCCGCAACGCCCTGTGCGACCTGATAAAAACACCCAGCCTCGTGGACGCGATCCGCAACACCGAAGTCACGATCCACAACACCCATTCGCTGATCACCATGGTCAGGACCGGCGCCTGGGTCACCGTGCTGCCGGAAACCGTCGCCCGTTTCATTCCGGACACAACAGCTTTCAGACCGATCCTGGATCTGTCCGACAAACGCGAGGTCTGGCTCTATGTCCGGCAGCGCGCGCGCTTCAGGGAACTGTCGAATGAATGCGCCGAATTCATTTTGCGAACCGATCTCGCCTGAGGCTACGCCGCGGCCACGTCTTTCAGGAATTCCTGGATTTCGTTGCGCAGATCCTCGGTCCGCTTGACCACATCGCTGGTCCTGCTTCCCATGTCGGCTGCGGCGGAACTCGACTGCTGTGCGATCTGCTCCACCTGCGCCATGTCGCCGACGACCGAGCGTGTCTGCTCGGCCGCTGCCAGAACGTTGCCCTTGATCGCATCGGTTGACTGCCGCTTGCTTTCCAGGTCGCCTGCGATCTGCGTGGTGCAGTTCGTGACATCACCGATATCGGAGATGATCTTTTCGATAGCCTCGACCACGCGGTCGGTGCGTTCCTGAACCAGTTCCACCTGGCCGGTGATCTGCTCCGTCGCCGAAGCTGTCTGCCCGGCAAGGGTCTTGACCTCACCGGCAACGACTTCAAAACCCTTGCCCGCGTCGCCGGCGCGCGCCGCCTCGATGGTCGCGTTGAGCGCCAGGAGGTTGGTCTGGTCGGCAATCGCGTTGATCAGCGAGACGATCTCACCGATTGATTTGGAGATTTCCACAAGGCTCTCGATTTCAGCATTTGCGGCGGTCGCATTCTGGTTTGCCGCCTCTGCGATGCCGGTCGCGTCCTGCGCCTGCCGGCTGATCGTGGTTATGTCGTTCGCAAGCAGTTCGGCCGCCTCTGCGACCGCGTCGACATTCTGCGATGCGCCCGAAGATGCGGCGGCCGTATCGCGTGCACGCTGATCGGCGTTCAGGGCAACGTCCTCAAGCGTTCCGGACGTGCTTTTCATGTGCACAAGCGCGTCGTTCACCTCGGACAGCAGATCGCTCATGCGGGTTCTGAACCCTTCGATCAGCGCTTCAACGCTCTCCTGCCGCTCCACTGCTGCCTGCCCTTCGAGGCGTTGGCGTTCTTCCGTCAGCTCAATCGTTCGGTCGCGATAGTATCCGACCGCCCGGGCGATGTCCGATATCTCGGTATGGCCATAGGCAAACGGAAGTTCATTGTCGAGGCCGTCCGAGTCTGCCAGGTTCCGGATACCGCTGTTGAGCGCGTGAATGCAATAGAGAATGGACTTGCTGAAGTGCCAGGCGACGCCGAAAGCAAGCAGGAAAACGACGCCGAGCGCAATGGCAACACCCCACATCCGCAGCTTCGAGTGCCAGACCATCGTCTCGAGCCTTGACCTGAGTTCCGCCGTGCTGACCTGTTGAAGACCATCGATCGCGGCGAGGAACTCGCCGAATCGCGCGCGCAGCGGAGACAGATCGATAGTCGTCCCGTCGGCACCCTGACCGACCTGTTTGGCGACAAGCGCCATTTCACCCTGGAACCTGCCGTTGGCCTGCCGGTAGACCTTTGCCGCCATGCTGAACGGCGTATCGTCGCTCGACGTCAACGCGCCCTGGTCCGCGCGGGTCGCCGCGCTGATCGTGTCCGCGAGCACCTTGAACTGCCCGGCTCCAACCAGCACCGACATGGTATCGGCATGCTTGAGCTGCGGATTTCCGGCAATCCTTTCCCCGTTGCGCACAAGCGCGCTCGTGCGGACCACGAGGTCCGATAGATGGCCCGCGACCAGGCCCGCCAGGAAATTGGTCTCCGGAGACCTGTTGGCTCTGACACCGGATTTTTCTCCGATACAGAGATTGGCCTTGTGGGCCTGCGACAGGCGTCCGGCAGCTGAACCCGCCGGCGCTTCAGGCGCGCATCCCGCGTAAGCGGCGAGGACACCGGACGGCAGGCTCTCGGAATCCCGTATGACGGCATCCTGCCACAGCGACTGCAGCGCAGGCAGGCTTGCAAGCTTGGCACCGTCCCGCGCCAGGTCCTGATAGGCAGACAGAATGATCCAGCCGGCGCAGGCAACGATCGGCACCGTGAGCACCACTACCAGAAGAAAGAGCCGCTTGCGGATGGTCAAAGGAAGTCTCCCGAATCGCTTTGGAACGCATTGCGAGAAAACCTAGTGTGAAATTACCAATAAATTCGAAACGGCTGGAATGCCGGCAAACCAGCGCGCTGAAAACCTATGACCGCGCGCCTTCAGAACTGCCTTGCATCGCCGCGATGGCGCGGCGCATGAAGTCAAGAAACAGTTTTTCTCCTCGTCCGTGAAGTCCGCGAGAGTATGCGCGTTCTGCTTCGGACGTTTGGCCCCTCACCCTGACCCTCTCCCGCCGGGAGAGGGAACCGGGACGGCGCAGATGTGTCCTTCTCTTCTTGAGGGCGTCCAAGGGTCCGGAGACGGGCTCGGCGCTTCACCGG
>JBCDEN010000577.1:0-3258 GCA_039179715.1 Pseudomonadota bacterium | reverse complement strand
TCGACGCAACGGTGTCTGCGTTGGGGTCGGAACTTGAAATCGGCGTTTCGACCTGTTCAAGCGGCGGCAGCCCGCCACTGTCAGCCGGTGGCGCAACCTCGACGATGGAGGTTTCCGTGCCCTGCCCTGCCTGTTCGACGGAGGAGGTCTGCGTCTGTGTCTGGGGTGAACCTGTCGCGGCGGGCGCATTGGTAACGGGTCCGGCGGCGACCCCGGAGGACGCACCGACAACCCGGGCGGTCGCACCCGGTTTGCCGTCGCTGGTCACGTCGACGACAAGCGTGCTGCCGCTGCAAAGATTGGCGTCGCGATGCAGCACGCGGCTGTTTTCCAGCGTGACTTCCAGCTTTACGTCGCAGCCGGGCAGGGTGTTGTCACTGCCCATCGTGTCGATTACGACGCCCTTGTCGTCGCGGCTGATGATGGGCCGGTATTTCTTGTCGACCGTGATCGAGCGTATGCCGGGGTCTGCCGGTTGCACGTTGATCCGCACGGTCTCCGGGACGGACTGGGCAACAGCGCCCGCACTGTAGGTCAGGAGACAGAAGCTGCAGGCCGCCAGCAGGCGGGATCTGATCAAGGGTTGTTTTGAACTGCAGCCAGCAAGGCGCCGCATGGATGATCTCCGTCGGAGCATAAGAAATTCATATTGTGAATACTTAGGCAAAGTGGCGCGGAAAGGGCAACCCTGCAATCTGTTTCAACACAGACCTTTGTCAGCGCGGCGCTCTTTTGGCGAGGATGCGCTGCAAGGTCCTGCGGTGCATGTTGAGACGGCGCGCGGTTTCCGAGACGTTGCGGTCGCACAATTCGTAGACACGCTGGATATGCTCCCAGCGGACACGGTCCGCCGACATGGGGTTTTCCGGCGGCTGCGCCTTGTCTTCCGGTTTGCGTGCCAGCGCCGCCACAATGTCGTCCGGGTCTGCGGGCTTGGCGAGGTAGTCGATGGCACCGAGTTTGACCGCCGTGACCGCGGTGGCGATGTTGCCGTAACCCGTCAGGATGATTGCGCGTGCATCGGGGCGTTTTTGCCGGATTTTCTCGATCACATCCAGACCGTTTCCGTCTTCAAGACGCATGTCGACAATCGCATAGGCCGGTGCGATGCGCAGGATCTTGGCGGCGGCATCTTGCACGCCGTCAGCCGTTTCCGTGGCAAATCCGCGTTTTTCCATTGCCCTCGCCAGGCGTTGCTGGAAAGGCTTGTCGTCGTCGACGATCAGAAGACTCATGTCTCCCGATCCATTGAATGAAGTCATCTGGTCCATCATGGCTCGTTACCGTGTATACTTACGTCTTCTTGCGCAGACTTGATGATCTTGCAGGATGAGACCTGCCACAAAATCTGCTTTTGTTGTCGTTATGGGGCTAAAACGACGTTTCGTCCACTCCAACGGGACGTTCGAAGACCGGGCGCGGCCAGCTGACGCGGATATGGGCACCGCTCTCCGGGGGTGCCTTGTTTTCGAGTTGCAGCTTCGCGCCCGTGCGCTCGAGCAGGGTTTTTGCGATGAAAATCCCAAGTCCGAGGCCGCCGCTCTTGCCGTTTTGCTGGGACCTGTTGCCGCGAACGGAAACATAAGGGTCTCCGATCTTGCCGAGGATATCCATGGAAAACCCCGGTCCATCGTCCCGGATCGAGATCGACAGGGTGTTTTCGTCCCACTGGGCGGAGACATCGACGCGCGACTTTGCGAAATCGACAGCATTTTCAACAAGATTTCCAAGGCCATATCGGATTGCGGCGTTCCGTGTCCCAACCGGTTCGGACCCTTCGCCGCGGTTGGTCGAGTGAATGGCGACGCCGGTGCCGCGGTGCGGATCGATCACGTCTTCGAGAAGCTGGGCGACCGGCATACGCTGATAGGTCTGGTCTTCTTCGCTTGAAAGACTGGTCAGTTTTTTCAGGATGTCCCGGCACCTTTCGGCCTGCGAGCGGATCAGGGCGACATCCTCGCCGCGGTGATCCTGAGCCTCGAACTCATCGGTCAGCTCCTTGGCGACGAGGTAAATGGTCGCAAGCGGTGTCCCAAGCTCGTGGGCAGCGGCGGTCGCCAGCCCGTCAAGCGCGTTGAGGTGCTGCTCCCGTGCCAGAACGAGTTCGGTTGCCGTCAAGGCGTTTGCAAGCTGGCGCGCCTCTTCCGCGACCCGGAACGCGTAGACCGCCATGAAACCGAGGGTCAGCACCAAAGCGACCCAGATCCCGACCGAATAGATGACGGGCAGCTTGAATATTTCCGTGTCCGGCCACGGCAGCGGATAGTGAAAGACCGCCAGAAAGCTCGCAAAGACCGTCGCGAGGACCCCAAGCACGAACGTGTAGCGCGCGGAGAGACCGGCGGCGGACACCATGACCGGTGCCATGAGCAGGAACGCGAACGGATTGCCCAATCCTCCGGTCAGGAACAAAAGACCGCTCATTTGCACGATGTCATAGGCGAGTTGCAGGGTGGCCGCGCGCTCGGAAAGGCGCATGGCCGACGGCGAGCGGATCTTGAGAAATATATTGAGCCAGGCGGACAGCGCCACCATGGCGAAGGCCGGTCCGGCCGGCAGCTCGTAGCCCAGGCCCACATGGACGACGAGGAGGGCAGCAGTCTGACCGCCGACCGCAAGCCAGCGCAGGCGCACCAGAGTGTCCAGCTTCAGGCGCCGTTGTGTCAGAGTAATGTTGGATGCACTTTGATCCGTCATAATCCTCTTTTGAATCGGAATCCGGGTCCTGACAAGGCCATTGCACTTGTGCCCGCCGTTTTGAGATGTTAGCCAGCCGTCAAAAGGTTGTTCGGATTACGCGGTCCGGCGGCCATCCTGAGGGATACCAGTATTCTTCATCAAAGATCAGCACCGCGAAACGGAATGAAACAACATGACCGATACGAATGACGGCGGCGCACAGCCGCAGACGGAAGGCGCTGCTGCTGCACCCGGCATGCATATCCTGGGTCAGTACATCAAGGACTTGTCTTTCGAGAACCCGAACGCGCCGCAGGCCCTGACCCAGGGCGATCAGCCCAAGCTCGACATCAACGTTAATGTAGGTGCCAAGCAGATGGGCGACGACCAGTTCGAAGTCGTTCTGACGCTGACGGCCAAGGCAGAGCGTCCGGACATGGTCATGTTCAATGTCGAACTGGTTTATGCAGGTCTTTTCAAGCTGACCGGCGTTCCGTCCGAGCACATGCACCCGTTCGTCATGATCGAATGCCCGCGCATGATCTTCCCGTTCGCGCGCAACATTCTGGCCGAAGCGAC
>JBCDEN010000680.1:0-2640 GCA_039179715.1 Pseudomonadota bacterium | reverse complement strand
GATATTGCTGGCGCTTGTGTCACCTGGTTCACGGGTCAAGCACGCCGCGATGCGGCCGGACGGGCATATGGATGCCAGTCCGACACGCGCGCTGCTGCTCGCGTTCGGTCATCCGGTTGTGGATCAGTACTTGGCCTGCCGCGTGCGCGCGGCCCAGATCGCGAGCATTGCGCGTCTGACACCGCTGACAGTTTTTGCAAACCTCGTCAATGTGGTCGTGGTGATACCGGTTCTGGCGCAGGCGCTGCCATTTGCCTATGTAATCGCATGGATGGTCGCGGCGTTGAGCCTCATGGCGTTGACGGCCATCAAATGGTTTCTGTCGTCGCGTTCAACCATCGAGCTTGCGTCTCACCGTGCTCTCAACGCTGCTGTCCGCCATGCGACGCTTTTGAGCCTCTTGTGGGCGGTGGTTCCCGTTGCCGCGTTCGTGAGCGGGAACCTGAACGCAATCTGGATCGCGTCCTGTGTGACCACCGGTATGATTTGCGGTGGCGGATTTGCGCTCGCGACCGTACCGCAAGCGGCGTTCCGCTGGGTGGCGATCCTTTATGCCGCCACCGTTGTTGCCCTGGTGATCGATCAAAGCGTCATGATGTGGCCGCTTCTGTTCCTGCTGACGAGCTACACGTTCGTCGTCATCGGAAGCACAACCGCTGCGGGATGGCTGTTCGCGTCCCACTTTCTGGCCGAGGCGGAACTTGAAAAGAACGGTGACCTGATCGCCCTGCTGCTGAACGAATTTGAAGAAACGTCGAGCGACTGGATATGGGAAACAAGCAGCACCGGCAACTTCCGGAACGTTTCCGACCGATTTCTTCATGCCAGCGGCCGAACCCGGCCGGAGCTTCATTCCATGCGCATGGTCGATCTGGCCTATTCGCTCGACAGCGACGACGCGCGCTCGCAGGTCGTGGGTCTCGAAGAAGCCATCAGCCTGCAAAAGTCGTTTCGCGAAATTGTTATCGGTCTGACGGTGAACGGCGAGGAGCGCTGGTGGTCGGTTGCCGCACGCCCCGTTTATGATGATCACGGCTCGTTTACCGGCTACCGCGGCGTGGCTTCCGACATCACCGAGGCCAGACGGGCGGAAAAGCTGGTGACCCATCTTGCCGAGCATGATTCCCTGACCGGGATCGGCAACCGCAGCTGGTTCCTGAACCAGGCCGAGGATCTGCTCGCCGAACAGGTAAGGACCGGACAGAACACCCTAACGCTCTTCCTGATCGATCTCGACAACTTCAAGGTCGTCAACGATACCAGCGGACACCCTGCGGGCGATGAACTGCTGAAACAGGTCGCTGACAGGTTCACCGCCATCAGCGAGGGCCGGACGTCGCTGGCACGCTTCGGCGGCGACGAATTCGCGGCACTCGGACGCTTCGTCAGCGATCAGGCCGCAAGCGCCTTTGCCGAGGAACTCGTCAACGTTGCCCGAAAGCCGTTCAGAATCGGAAACCGGGACTTCGCGATCGGCGCCACGGTCGGTTTCACGAGACTGAGAGGGGCGGGCGATACGGTCGATGATCTCATGCGCAATGCCGACATTGCGCTCTACAAGGCCAAGGAAAGCGGCCGCGGGCGGGCGCTCGCCTTCGAAGCCGCGATGGAAAGGGAAGTCCGCGAAAGGCGTGAGCTGGAAGCCGACTTGCGCGAGGCATTCGAGTTCGGCAAGCTCAACGTCGAGTTTCAGCCGATCGTCAACGCACGCACGGGCAATGTGGTTTCGAGCGAAGTGCTGGTCCGCTGGTTCCATCCGACCCGGGGAGAAGTCACCCCGGACACCTTCCTGCCGATTGCCGAGCATGCCGGGCTCATCCTGCCGCTCGGAAACTGGGTCCTGAGAAAAGCCTGCGCTGCGGCAGCGCAGTGCCCGGATCTTGAAAGTGTCGCCGTCAACCTGTCGGCGGTCCAGTTCATGGATCCCAATCTCGTGAGCCAGATTACCAGCGTGCTGGACGAAACCGGCTTTCCGCCGGAAAGACTGGTTCTGGAAATCACCGAATCGGTGTTCCTGCGCGATTCCGGGGCAGCGCCTGACAAGCTGAAGAAACTGCGCAATCTTGGCATCAAGATTTCGCTCGATGATTTCGGGACCGGCTACTCTTCCCTGTCCTATCTACGCAAGTACAAGTTCGACAAGATCAAGATCGACAAGACGTTCGTCGACGAGATCGGCGAGCGCAGTGACGGCCTTGCCATTATTTCGGCCGTCATTGCCCTGGCGCATAATCTCGGACTGGAAGTCACGGCCGAAGGTGTGGAGCGCCGCTTCCAGGTTGATGCGCTGAAGACGCTCGGCTGCGACACCCTGCAAGGCTATTTCTTCGGAAAACCGAGTGCAAACCCGATGCATATCATTCAGGCCGCGTCCGAGGGATGGGACGAACAGCCAGATGTGCCGACCTCGGGCGGCGAAGAGGAAAACGCACAGCCGGCATCCGCTGCAGCTTCCGCGAACTAGAGCGTCTGGCGACAAGTCTGCACACTTGTCGCCCGATGCTCAAACGACCTACTCGGCGGCCTGGCCTGCGTGACACCGCGCCAGTTGCGCGCGCAGCGCCGCAGGTTTGACGGGCTTGTTGAAGAACGCAATGTCCTTTTCACCGGCTTCCGAGCGCACCGGCCGGCTGCGATCGG
>JBCDEN010000766.1:0-2175 GCA_039179715.1 Pseudomonadota bacterium | reverse complement strand
GGTCAGGCCCACTGCCGACGGGGAGAGAGTTACCGGCCCGTCCATCGTCGTAAGCTGTTCTATTTGCCAGCCCCGGTGCGTCTTTCCGCCATCAGACCGATATAGGTCAGCGCGACGCTGGCACCGGCGATCGATGTGATATCGGCATGATCGTAAGCCGGAGCGACCTCGACAACATCGCCCCCGACGAAGTCGACATCACGCAAGCCCCGCAAGATGCACAGTGCTTCCCGGGATGTCAGTCCGCCTGAAACGGGTGTCCCGGTTCCAGGCGCAAAGGCCGGATCCAGGCAGTCGATGTCGAACGTCATGTAGGCGGGCCCCGAACCGACACGCCTTTTCACGAGATCGATCACGCCTGAGACCCCGAGATCTTCCAGTTCGTGGCCGAATATGATGTCCAGTCCGCAGGTTTCGGGCGCGTGCGTGCGGATGCCGATCTGGATCGACTTCTTCGGATCGATCAGTCCTTCACGGACCGCGCGTCCCGTAAATGTGCCATGGTCAATGCGGTCACCCTCGTCCGGCCAGGTGTCCTGATGCGCGTCGAACTGAACCAGGGCGAGCGGACCGTGTTTGGCCGCGTGGGCCTTCAACAGCGGATAGGTCACGAAATGATCGCCGCCGATTGAAAACAGGTGTGTGTCCGTTGACAGGATCTCCGCTGCCTGGGCCTCGATATGCCCTGGAACATCGGCATTGCGGCCATAATCGAACACGCAGTCGCCGTAGTCGACGCAGGCGATCTTCTCGAACGGATCCATGTGAAATGGATATTGCGGATCACCATCAAAGATGGCCGAGGCCCGGCGTACACCCTGCGGTCCGAAACGGGCGCCCGGACGGTTGGACACCGAGGCGTCAAACGGTATGCCCCAGACCGCAAGATCGGCGTCGTCAAGGTCCCGGCTGTAGCGCCGCCGCATGAAGGACAGCGCGCCCGCATACGTCGATTCATGCGATCCACCCTTCAGCGACTTTCCAAGAAAGGCATTGTCCGTCGGACGGGGCAAATCTGCTGACATTTCATCTTCCCTTGTGCGGCCTGAGTTTTGAGTGCAGCGGTCTCTCGCCGTGTTGCAAAGGTCTTTAACAGAGGTGACCAGCGCCTGCCAGACGAAACAATCCCGCCGCAAGCGAACATGGACGTCCGAACGCCTCCGTTACCCACCTTCATTTTTCAACAGGCTGATGCGGCCCATTGTTCCCGCGCGCCAGCAGGACTAATACTGGGATTCTTCCCACATCCTGCCGACCGACCAAGGACCTCTCGCTGTGGCAGACCAGACAAAAACACTCCTGCGCGGCAGGCTGCTGACCTTCAACGCCTGCCCGGGCGGCGCGGATGATACGGATGCCTATACCTACCTGGAAGACGGTGCGCTGATCCTGTCCGGCGGCATCATCGAGGCATGCGGTGATTTTTCGGAGCTTTCAAAGCGGGCACCGAACGGGGCCAAGGTCATCGATCACCGGCCGAACCTGATCCTTCCAGGCTTCATCGATACGCATATTCACTTCCCGCAGGCGCAGGTGATCGCCTCCTGGGCGGATCAGTTGCTGGACTGGCTGAACGACTACACGTTCCCTGCCGAGCTGAAATTTGCCGACAAGGCGCATGCGGACCGCATCGCAAAACACTTCTACAACGCCCTGATTGCCCACGGCACGACGACGGCAGTTGCCTATTGCTCCAGCCATCCCAATTCGGTCGAAGCCTTTTTCGAGGAAGCCGAGCGCCGGGGCATGATGATGCTTGGCGGCAAGACGATGATGGACCGCAACGCACCTCCAGAACTCTGCGACACGGCGCAAACGTCTTACGACGACAGCAAGCGGCTTCTGGAAAAGTGGCATGAGAAAGGTCGCGCAAGATACGTGATTACGCCCCGTTTCGCGATTACGTCGACGCCGGAGCAACTGGAGGCAGCCGGGTGCCTCCTCAAGGAATATCCGGACTGCCATCTCCAGACGCACATCAACGAAAACCACAATGAAATCGCGTTCACGCGCGAGCTGTATCCCGATGCCGCACACTATCTCGGGGTCTATGAAAGCTTTGATCTGCTGGGGCCGAAGACGCTGCTCGGTCATTGCATTCACATGACGGGCCATGAGCTTCATGTCATGCGTGAGACAGGCGCCGTCGCCGTCTTCTGCCCCACGTCGAACCTG
>JBCDEN010000517.1:0-3717 GCA_039179715.1 Pseudomonadota bacterium | reverse complement strand
GTCGCCGATGCCAACACTTGGGATGCCGCTGGTTCACGGATCGCCGGCAACCTTAAAAGCGCGGGCATGACGGTCAGTGAAATCCTGCTGGAAGGCAAGCCGCACGCGACTGTGCACGCCGCCGATGAACTCGCATTGCGGCTGCAGGATTTCTCCTCCGTCATCGCCGTGGGTTCCGGGACGGTGAACGACCTTACCAAATACGTCACCGCAAAAGATGGCCGGCCCTATTGTGTCTTCGGCACAGCCGCCTCGATGGACGGGTATGCGTCGACGACGGCGTCGATGGGGTTGCCGAGCGGACTGAAGATCTCCTTGCCGGCGCACGCACCCAAGGGTGTTTTTCTGGATCTCGGTGTGATCGCGGCCGCCCCCGGCAGGATGGCGGCAGCGGGTTTCGGGGACTGTCTTTGCAACAGTGTTGCCAGGATCGACTGGTGGATGTCGCACAAGCTCCTTGGCAGCCGTTTCTGGATGGAACCTTATCTGATCAGCGAACCCGATGCGGGAATGCTGGAAACCCACGCAGCGGGACTTAGGCAGGGCGACATCACGGCCGTCGGCTACCTTGTCAGGGCGCTGGTTCTGTCCGGGCTCGGGGTCGCCTTTACCAAGGTTTCGAACCACGGCTCGATGGGTGAGCACCAGATATCACACTATATCGACTGTTTCGCAGGTGACCGGCATGGCGGAACGCTGCATGGCGAGCAGGTTGGGGTGGCGACCCTGACCATGGGCCGCATTCAGGATTGGTTCCTGCAACAGGAACGACCGCCGGAGATCCGCCCGACCCTAGTGGACGGAGACGGCATGGCACGTCGCATGGGACCGGAGATTGCGGCGCAGTGTGAAGCGGAATACCGGAAAAAAGCGCTCGATGAAAATGGCGCGGCGCGCCTGAACGAGCGTCTGCAGGAGATCTGGCCAGGGTTGCGTGCCGATTGCCGCAAGCTGGTCGATCCGGTCAGCAACATGACCGCAAAGCTCAACGAGGTCGGCGGTGCAACGAGCGGACGGGACCTCGGGTTGCCGTCGGACTTCTACCGGGAGGCCGTCCGCCATGCGCACGAAATGCGGAACCGGTTTTCCTTTGCCGACCTTGCCTGCGATGCAGGCCTTCTCGACGATTTTGCGGCTAAGGAGGTGGGAGAAGATGAAACCGCTCGCCTCCATGCCCCGGGAAACAGCCGCGTCGATCCATACGGTCATGGCTGACATCGACGACACGCTGACAAGCGACGGACGTCTCCCGGCAAGGGCCTATTCGGCCCTGGAACGGCTGAAGGAAGCGGGGTTCAAGGTTGCCGCGATCACGGGCCGGCCGGCGGGATGGTGTGACATGATCGCCCGTTTCTGGCCCGTAGACGGGGTGGTCGGCGAAAATGGCGCTTTCTATTATGCCTATGACGGGGCTGCGCGAAAGATGCAACGGGTGTTTGCCGCATCGGATGTCGTGCGCCGGAACAACAAGCTGCGCTACGAGCAGATTGCGGCGCGGATCCTGAGTGAAGTCCCCGGGGCTGCGGTGTCGGCGGACCAGGCGTTTCGCGAGGCGGACCTTGCCATCGACTTTTGCGAAGATGTGCCTGCGCTCGCGCGTGAAGATGTTGACCGCATCAAGGCGATTTTCGAGGAAGAAGGCGCGGTGGCGAAAGTCTCGTCGATCCACGTGAACGGCTGGTACGGGACCTATGACAAGCTGACCATGACGCGCCTATTTGCGAATGACGTTCTGAAGCTGGATCTGGACGGTGAGAAGGATCGGGTCGTTTTTTGCGGGGACAGCCCCAACGATGCGCCCATGTTCGGCTTCTTTCCCAATGCCTGCGGGGTTGCCAATGTGCTGGACTTCAAGGGCCGGATCGACGCGGAACCCGGCTGGATAACAACCGCTCGTGGCGGTGAAGGGTTTGCGGAGCTTGCGGACGCATTGATTGCAGCAAGACACATTTCAGACAGGAGAATGAGCGCATGAAGAAGGCCGAGCTGGCATTGCGCGAGGACATCATTGCCCGTTGCCGGGAGATGAATTCCAGCGGCATCAACCAGGGAACCTCCGGGAATATCTCGGTCCGGTTCGAAGACAGGATGCTGATCTCTCCGTCGGCGACACCCTACGACCAGATGACGCCCGAAATGATTGCGTCGGTCGGTCTTGAGGACACGAGCGGTCGATACGAAGGCCCGCTGAAGCCATCGACGGAGTGGCGCTTTCACCAGAAACTCCTGCGCGGCCGTCCCGATGCCGGGGCGGTGGTCCATGCGCATCCGACCTACTGCACGACGCTTGCCATCGCGCGCAAGGAAATCCCCTCCTGCCACTACATGATCGCGGCGTTCGGGGGAAACACTGTCCGGTGCGCCGGGTACGCGACCTTCGGTTCGGAGGAGCTTTCCGAGCTTGCGATCGACGCGATGACCGACAGGACGGCGTGTCTGCTTGCGAACCACGGCATGATTGCGGTCGGTGAAAACCTGGCCAAGGCGATGTGGCGTGCGATCGAACTGGAGACCATCGCCAAGCAGTATTACCTCAGCCTTGCGATCGGCGGTCCGGTGCTTTTGAGCGATGCGGCGATCAATGACACGCATCGCGGTTTTGCAGGTTACGGCCTGCAGGACGATGCCGGAAAGGACAAGCCGAAGTCCAAGCGCCGCGCTGCCAAAAAAACCGCAGAGGCCAAAAAACCTGCGGCAAAGGCGGCAACGGCGGCAACGGCACAGAAACCTTCTGCGAAAGCAGCGGCCAAGAAGCCGGCAGCAAAGCCGGCGGCGGCCAAGAAGCCTGCGGCAAAGCCGGCGGCGGCCACGAAACCGACGGCGAAGGCGGCAGCTGCAAGAAAGCCCGCGGCGGCCAGGAAGGCTGCGGCAAAAACAACGGCGACACGGAAGCCGGCCGCAAGGACAGCGGCGGCCGGCAAGAAGTAAAAGCGCCAATCTAACGGGAGGATCCGCATGGCGTTCGTAAGAACCAGAGGATTGCAAGGCTACATCACCGGCGACAGCCCGGTGCCGTGGCTTGCGCCGCTGGTCGCCATGCTCGTGGTCTTTACGATCTATCCGCTGTTTTACAACATCTGGCTGTCGTTCCATGAATATGCGCCGTTCAAGCGGCGGCTGGTCTATGTGGGCACAGAGAACTGGAGCACGCTCGTCAACGATCCGCGCTTCTGGGAAGCGCTGTCCGTCACCTTCACCTATTTCTTCGTACTGCTTGCAATTCAAATCGTGCTGGGAATGATCATCGCGCTGCTGCTGGATTCCGACGAGCCCGGTTTCGGATTGCTGCGGGGCCTTCTCACGCTGACGCTGGTGATCCCGCCGGCGATTACCGGCATGATGTTCCTGCTCATGGAAGATCCAGAATTCGGCGTACTGACCTATCTCCTCGAAGCCATGGGCATCCTGAGCGGTCAGGACCCGATCCTTGCGACGAGTTCCACTGCGCTGGCGGGCGTGATGCTCGCCGATGTCTGGCAGTGGACGCCGTTCATGGTGCTGATCTTCCTTGCCGGGCTGAGGTCGCTTCCGCAAGAACCCTATGAAGCGGCGATGCTGGACGGCGCGTCCGCGTTCCAGACATTCCGCCGGATCACGCTGCCGATGATGTCCAAGGTCATCGCGGTTGCCGTTCTGATCCGCGGCATCGATCTGTTCCGGGCGTTCGACTACATGTTCGTGATGACGTCAGGCGGTCCTGGGACGTCGACCTACACG
>JBCDEN010000546.1:0-3453 GCA_039179715.1 Pseudomonadota bacterium | reverse complement strand
GAGCAGTCGCGAACCGGAAGAGGTGCGCGCCAGCCTGAAAGCCGGGCGGGCCGCGATCTGGGTCGGCGCGTCGGGCGTTGCCGGCTCCATCGGCTGGGTCACGGCCATGACCGTGCTGAATGTCGCCTGTGTCCGCGCCCTTGCCCAGATCGAGCTCGTGTTCACGTTCCTGGCCTCCTGGCTGGTGTTCAAGGAGGTGATTACGCGCTCGGAAATCCTCGGTTGCCTTTTGATTGTGGCGGCCGTCATCGGCATCATTCTGGCGGGGTGACCTGCTGACCGGACGCTGACGTTTGCGGTTCTTCCGGCACACAGCCTCAGACGACGGTGAGCACGATCTTGCCGATATGCCCTTTCCTGCCGAAGGCGTCCTGAGCGGTGGAGATCTCGCGCAAGGGGTATGTTTCAGCGACAATCGGCCTGATTTCCTTGCGCTCGATCCGATTGACAAGATTGCCGAAGACCTGGGGTTCCAGAACCGTGCATCCAAAGAAGCTGAGGTCCTTGAGGTAAAGCGTGCGCACATCCAGCTCCACCAATGGTCCCCCGATCGCACCGGAGACGGCGTACCGGCCGCCCGGTTTCAGGATCTCAAGCAGGGTTGGCCATTTCTCGCCCGCAACAAGGTCGATCACGACATCGACCGAATTTGTCCCAAGTTCGCCGGCGTAATCGGCGTCCCGGTTCAGGGTCCGGTCTGCACCAAGCTCAAGCAGGGCGTCGGATTTTGCCGGGCTCGTCACCGCAATGACCCTGGCGCCCCTGGCCCTGGCCAGCTGGATCGCCGCGGAGCCGACGCCACCGGACGCGCCGGTGACGAACACCGTGTCGCCCGCCTTGACGCCCGTGCGTTCCAGCATGTTTTCCGCCGTTGAATAGGAACAGGGAAACGAGGCCAGCTCGGCGTCGGTGAGGTCGCAGTTAACCGCGTGGGCGTGGCGTGAGGCGACCTTCGTGAACTGGGCAAAGCCGCCATTGCATTCCGATCCGAAATACCAGGGCGATCCGAGGTCCTTGCCATCGGCTTCTCTGAGGCAGGGCTCGACAATGACCCGCTCACCGACCCGTGCCGGATCGACACCCGCGCCAACGGCAACGATGGTGCCGCAGACATCCGCTCCCTGGACCAGCGGCAGCTTCAGTGCAACCCCGGTCCAGGCCGCATCCTCGGCGTCATTGTCTCCCTTTGAATACCAGCCGATGCGTGTGTTGACGTCCGTGTTGTTGACCCCGGCGGCCAGCACGCGAATGAGAACGTCGCCCGGCGCCGGGCGCGGCGTATCGAGGTCCTCACGCCATTGCAGCATTTCTGGACCGCCATGTCCGGTCAGGACGACGCCATGCATTTTTTCAGGTATGGACATGGAGGTGCTCCGGTAGAATGTTTGTTCTACTTGCTCAGGTAGAGGATTTACTCTACCCCGTCAACCATGACCGACACGAAAACCAGAATTGCCGCCGGGCTGGAGCGAGCTTTCGCGGAAAACGGGTTCGCGGAACCGAATATCGACAGCCTGCGCGAGGCGGCGGGCGTCAGTCTGCGAACGCTTTACAAATACGTGCCATCGCGGGAGGAGATGGTGCTGTGTGCTCTGGAGCACCGGCACCGGCGCTACATGCAGTTCGTTTTCGATGGCTTGCGGGCAGAGGAAAAGACGGTGCTGCATTCCCTCTTTGACCGTGTGTCCGGCTGGATGGCGTCGGAGGCGGCACATGGATGCCTGTTTCATGCCGCAGTCGCCGCCGCACCAAGGGACGAGAGGCTCCGTCAATTGCTTGCAAAACACAAGCGGGAAGTCGCGCAGGCAGCGGCGAAATTGTCAGGTCTGCCGGACCGGCAAGGCGAGATCACCCTGATTGTCGAAGGCTTGATGCAGGACTGGCCGCTCCACGGCGACACGGCGACCGCGTGTGCGAAGAACCTGGGGGAGCTTCTTCTCAAGGCTGGCTGAGAAAGACCTGAGTCCGCCTTTGTTTTTTCCTGGTTAGGCCCCTGCAGACCCCTGCAGCCAGTCCCGAAACGCGGCAACGGGGCGGGTCAACGTCCGGACAGGTGACCTCACGAACCAGTAGCCGGTCTCAAGTTCCCGAACTGTCCAGTCGGGTGAAACCAGGTGCCCGGCATCCAGTTCCTGGGACACGAACCGGCGGTCGATCACGATGGCGCCCATGCCGGCAATCGCTGCCTGGATCGCAAGGTCGCGGCTTTGCAGAACGGTGCCGGAGTTGATGTCGGAATGTTCGATACCCGCAGTTTCGAGCCAGTCGGTCCAGTCGCTTCTGCGTGCAGAGCTGTGCAGAAGCGGCAGGCTCTTGAGGATGGCGGGATCTGATCGGGTCTTGCCGCTCAGGAGGCCCGGCGCCATTGCAACGGCGAGATGTTCCTTCCACAGCAGATGGCTCTCCACGCTCGGCCAGCTTCCGGTCCCGAGCCGGATAGCGCAGTCGTAGTTTTCACGATCGAGATCCACCATCCGCGTGGACGTCGACAAAAGCAGCTCGACATCGGGTTGCTCGGCCTGAAATTCCGGCAGCCGCGGTATCAGCCAGCGCGTTGCAAAGGTGGAAACGGTGCTGATCCTGAGCTCCGTTCGTCCGCGCCGCTTGAAACTGTCGACCGCTTCTTCGATCCTGTCGAAGGCGTCGCCGAGGCTGAGTGCAAGCCTTTGCCCCTCGTCCGTCAGGGTCAGTCCCCGTCCATCGCGATTGACCAATGTCGCCCCCAACTCGCTTTCCAGCTTGCGCATGAGGTGCGAGAGAGCCGATGGGGAGACCCCGAGCTTTTCCGCCGCAATGGCCGCGCGCCCGTGTCGGGCCAGAAGGGAAAATGCGTGAAGGGCGCGGAGCGATGCCATGAGCGGATACAGTCCACCTGATGAGTTTTGCTCAATCTAGAGGAGTTTTTCCGGACTTGGTAGCGCCGCGTTCCGGCAACGCTGGACCGGGCATCGAACATGGAACCCTGCGACAACGTCTCAAAGCACACACCCTCATCCTGAGGAAGCGCGAAGCGCTGTCTCGAAGGACGGGCGGCGGTCGACAGTCGAAGGGCGCGGAATGTCCGCCTATCGCAAGGCGCCCAGAACCGCTTTCAGAAATCCGGTCAGGTCCTCGGTGACGAAATCCACATGGGGGTAGGGATCGCCCTCAAGATCCCAGCTTTCCTCGAAGACAGACCGCGATCCCTTGGGGATGATCAACGCGGTCCGCATTCCAAGCGTGTGAGGAACCTTCAGGTTTTTCGGCAGATCCTCGAACATGGCTGTCCGCGCCGGCGAAATGCCTGTCAGCCCGATGAACTTGTCATAGGTCTCGCGGTTTGGCTTGGGCACGAGATCCGCGGACACGATGTCGAAGATGTCCTCGAAATGATCGGAAATGCCGAGGGCAGCCGCCGTGCGTTCCGCGTGCGGACGGTCACCGTTGGTGAAGATGAACTTCTTGCCGGGCAGG
>JBCDEN010000722.1:0-2392 GCA_039179715.1 Pseudomonadota bacterium | reverse complement strand
GGACCAGGATCTTCTTGCAAGGGCAGCGGCACTGACTGCGTCTGATGGCACGCTTGCAACCTATACGGCTGCAGGCTGGGTGCGCCGCAATCTGCAGGCCGCGGGATTCACCATCGAAAAGAAACCCGGATTTGCCGGCAAGCGAGAGATGATCGTCGGGCGGAAGACCTGAAGACACTCACGGTTCGGGCTGCGCCATTGTTACAAGCCAATCGCGAAAAGCGCGCAGGGCGCCGGTTTCCTGCCGCGACTTCAGCCAGGTGAGCCAGTAACTGCCGGTCACGACGCCGGTGTCGAAGGGTTGGACGATCCGCCCTGTCTCAAGATCGCGCTCGAACAGGCAGACAGGCACAAGACCGACGCCCGCGCCCTGTGCGGCCGCCTCCACGATGGAAAGCGACGAATCGAATATCCAGCCGCGGCTTCTTGGCGCCGCCACTTCAGCTACCTGGAACCAGAGCTCCCACTCGTTGAGCCTGTATGATCGAAGCAGGGTCTCGTGCACGAGATCGGCGGGTTCAGCGAGCCGGGATGCAATTCCGGGTGCGCAGATGGGGGAGAGATTTGCCTTGAACAGGCTGACCGCCTCCGTTCCATGCCACGCGCCATCGCCGAAGCGCAGGAAGCAGTCCAGCCCGTCCTCCAGCAGATCGGCGCGGTTGTTGTTCGTTTTCAGCCTGATGTCGATTTCGGGATGGAGGCTCGAAAAGGCGCTGAGCCGGGGCAGGAGCCATCCGGTGGCAAGGCTGTTGACGACGCCGACAGTCAGAACGTCCCGGAAATTCCCGTCCTCGAACCGGCTCAGCGCATCGCTCATGCGCCGGAAGGCATCGGACAGCACCGGCAGCAGCGCCTGACCTTCATCGGTCAGTGTGACGCCGCGCGCGCCTCGTTTGAACAGCGATACGCGGAGCGTTTCCTCAAGCGATTTCACCTGATGGCTGACCGCTGTCTGTGAAACGCGGAGTTCCAGCCCGGCGCGGGTGAAGCTTTGCAATCTCGCTGACGCTTCAAACGCCCGCAGCGCGTTGAGGGGTATTCGGGATAGATCCATGAATTATGGCCAAGTTTTTCTCATGTCTTACGTCAGCAATCATCATTTGTCTTATGTGGAAGGCAAGCGCAAGGTCTGTCGCGCCTGAAGCGGCCCGGCAGGGGGCAGGACGCGACAGGCGGTTTTTCTTACTTTCTGGAGCTTATGATGATTTTGAGCAGTCGCAGGTTTGCCCTCCTGGGTTTGTTGATCCCGATCCTGTCCGTTGTTCCCGCTGGAGCATCCGAGTTTGACCCGGTTCCGGTCGCCCGGCTGGTCAACGACGTAGAGGCGCGTTTGTCGGCCCGGGTTGGTGTCGCGATCATTGACACGCAAACAGGCAAGACCTGGTCAAACAGGGGTGATGAGCGCTTTCCGCTGAACAGCACCTTCAAGGCGTTCCTGTGTGCCGCATTGCTGGATGCCGCCGCGAAGGGAACCGTAGATCCCAAGCGCGAGGTGGTCGTCAAGGAGAGTGATATCGTTTCCTATTCGCCCGTTACGGAAAAACGTGTCGGCGGTGACAGTTTCTCGATCGCGGAGCTGTGCGAGGTCACGGTCACGATCAGCGACAATGCGGCGGCGAACCTGGTCATGGCGGAACTCGGCGGGCCGGAAGGCGTGACGGCCTACATGCGCCAGATCGGCGATGACAAGACCCGTATCGACCGCTGGGAACCGGGCTCGAACAGCGGCACTCCCGGCGATCCGAGGGATACCACCACGCCCTCGGCCGCCGCCGAAACGCTCCGCAAACTGGTTCTGGGCGATGCCCTGGACGCTCAGGCCCGGGACACACTCACGTCTTGGCTGGAGGCCAACAAGGTTGGAAATGCGACCTTGCGCGCCGGTATCCCGAAAAGCTGGCGGATTGCCGACAAGACCGGGGCAGGGGGCAACGGTTCGCGCAACAACATTGCCGTGATCTGGCCGCAGGGCCGCGCGCCGCTGGTCATCGCGGTCTACATCACACAGACCACTGCTGCTTTCCAGACGCGCAACAAGGCGATTGCCGATATCGGAGCGGCACTTGCCGAAAGCATCGACTGAGTACAAGGAGGAGCCATGCGCCGGGCTGCGAGCCCCGGCGCGTGGCTTCATTTCATTTCGGGGACCGCCGTCAGCGGTTTGCCGGTCTCGAACCAGCTTTTCAGATTGTCGACGACAAGCTGGCCCATGGCGTTGCGGGTTGCCTGCGACGCCGAGCCGACATGGGGCAGCAGCGTGACACGGGGCAGTTTCATCAGCCGTTCCGGCGTGCACGGTTCCTCTTCGAAAACATCCAGTCCGGCCCCGTAGATCGTGCCGTTTTCCAGTGCCTCGGCAAGGGCCGCCTCGTCGATCACCGACCCCCGGCCG
>JBCDEN010000464.1:0-4074 GCA_039179715.1 Pseudomonadota bacterium | reverse complement strand
CTGATTTACAGCGCCAATTTCGAAACCGGATCGGTCTCCAAGATCAACCGCAAGGACGGTTCCCTGCTCGCGGAAACGCAGATTGGCCGCGAAATCCGGACGGTGGCCCTCAGCGATGACGAAACGCTGCTTGCCGTGACCGATCATGGCGGCGACATGTTCCATATCCTCGATGCGGACACACTCAAGCCGAAAGCGGCGCGCCCGCTCCTGAGCAAGCCCTACGGCGTTGTTTACGACGCCCGCAACGAGGTTTTCTGGGTCAGCGTCGGCGAGACGCACAAGCTCTACGCAATGGACAAGGACGCGCGCGTCAGGCAGGAGATTGATGTCGCGGAGACACCGCGCGGCCTTGCGCTCCTGCCGGACGGACGCCTCTTCATAACCCACGCACTGATTGGCGACGTCTCGATCTACGACACGACGGTTGCCACGCCGCAATTGCTCAAGACCATCAAGCTGGTGAAGAGCACCAATGACGATCCGACAAAATCCCAGGGATTGCCGAGAGCATTGGACAGGATCGTCCTGAGCCCGGACCTGAAACAGGCCTGGTTGCCGCATCACCTGTGGAATTTCACCCATCCGTTCCAGTTCCAGACAAACCTCTTTCCGACGCTCTCCGTGCTGTGGATGGAAAAGGGCAAAGAGCACGAGATCGTCAATCGCCGCAAACAGATGTTCGAGCAGATCAACATCATCGAGGCCGGAAACGTGCAGCGGATCGTTTCGAACCCCTACGACGCGGTCTTTTCCGAGGACGGAACGAAAGTCTTTGCCGTCATGGCCGGGAGCGAGGATCTGGTCACTTTCGACCTGACGCGCGCACCGCCTGTCTCGGGTGACGAGGGCGCAACCGGGACGCAAGGTGCGCTGGCTTCGCAGATCTTCGCGCTGCCTGGTCAAAATCCGCGCGGGGTGGTGATTGATGGCGAGGACATTCTGGTGCAAAACGCCATGAGCCTCGATATCTCCTCAATCTCGTCCGGTGGCGGCGGTCCATTCTCTCAGATGTCGGTCTCCAAGGCCTCCTTTGCCAAGCTGGCTGACAGCGACCCGCTTGACCCGAAACTGCGCCGCGGCCTGAGGTTGTTTCACCTTGCCAAGACGGCTGCCTTTCCGAAATCGCCGATCGCCGGCCGGAACTGGATGAGCTGCGCCAGCTGCCACCTGACCGGCTTCAACTACACAAACGGGTATCTCTTCCGGGATACGACGCGGGACATCACCAAGAATGCGGTGCCAGGGCATTTCAGCCTCAAGAAATTCGTCACGAACGATTTCGTCGCCGAATACATCCGCATGATCAAGCAGACGCAAGGCGGTATGGGTTTCGATACGCAGAACCCGACGCCGGACATAGATCCGGAAAACCCGCCTGCGGACGTCGCTGCGATGATGCACGACCTCCACACCTATGTGACGTCGGACTATAATCTGCCGCTCCTGTCGACGTGGCTGCGCGGCGAGAACGGAACAGGTGCCGTCGACCACACCGACTGGGTCAACCCCGCCCTGTGCGGCAGCTGCCACACCCAAATCTACAATGAGTGGAGCGGCTCGATGCATCGCCTCATGGGCGAGTCCAATCCCTATTACGTGGTGCTGGAAGATCTTGCCGCAAAGACGGTGGATGAATCCTTCCGTGTCTGGTGCATGGGCTGTCACGCACCACAGGCCCTTTTGTCCGGAAAGCGCAAGACCGAGGGAACATCGCATCTTTTCGAAGAGGAAGGCGCTTCCCTGCGATCCGAGCTCAAGGAATTCGTTCATGCCATTGACGAAGGCACCGGCTGTCTTTTCTGCCACCGGACGGAAAAGGTGGAAATGGCCGGACCGCTGGGGGGCGGCAATGCCAGCGTGGAAATCAGCCTTGCGGACCGGGCGACCTATCCTGGAGAGGATTCTCCCTATCCGCCGCTCAGGTGGCTGGCCGAACGCTCGATACGCGCCGAACCGGAAGAACACGCTGCGTCCTATAAACCGGCCGCCCTCGAAGGGCCGAAATTCTGTTCCGCCTGCCATGAGGAATTCACCCCCGGCGTGGCGGCACAGACCACGTCGACATACAGCGAATGGGCAGCATCACCCTACAACAACACGGAAAACCCCGCTCAATCAACCACATGCAACGACTGTCACATGAACCTGAATGTGACCGGGGGAAAACCGGAACCCGGTATCGCGACCGATGACGGTCCGGTCTCGGCGGAATACCGCTCGCACAACTTTGTCGGCGCCCAGTATCACCTTGTCGGTTTGCGCAGCCCGGAGCGGCGGCAAATGACCATCGACCATCTCAAGAGCGCCGCGCATGTCGAGACATCTTACAAACCCAAGAGCGACGGCAGCGGTGACGTCGTCGTTCGGGTTTCGAATGTCGGCGCCGGCCATAACCTGCCCACGGGCGTGTCTGACTTCCGCCAGCTCTGGCTCGATGTCAGCGTCACGGATGCGGATGGAAAGGAGGTCGTTTCCTCCGGCAAGCTCGACAAGGACGGCAACCTCGACCTGAAGGCACGCATGTTTGCAAATGTCTTTGGCGATGCGAATGCCCACCAGCTCGGCCTGGATTTCTGGGACTACAGACAGATGCTGGAAGACACCCGGATACCGCCGGGCGGACATCGCGACGAGGCGTTCGCGGTGCCGTCCACTGCAAAACAGCCGCTCAAGGTCGAAGCAAAGTTGATGTTTCGCACCTTTCCGCAGAAGATTACGGATGAGGTTCGCAAGCGTTTCCCGGATATGCCAGCACCCAAAGCCGTTGAATTGCACAAC
The DNA here is from genome assembly GCA_039179715.1 of Pseudomonadota bacterium. GTDB lineage: Bacteria > Pseudomonadota > Alphaproteobacteria > Rhizobiales > Stappiaceae > Roseibium. Next base: position 1,293 of record JBCDEN010000464.1, on the reverse strand, counting down.
GTCACAAAAACACTCGGGGACTCGTGAGCCATGTTTGGAACTTTCCTTATTGTCTTCAGAGAGGGGCTGGAAGCCTTTCTGCTTGTCGGAATTCTGCTGGCCTATCTTCGCAAACTCGAGGCAACACGCTATGCGATCTGGATATTCGCCGGCGCGTTTGCAGGGGCGCTGGTCGCGCTGGCGACAGCGTTCGTGTTCCAGTTTGTCGTCAGCGAGTTTCACAGCAAGACCTACCGGCTGATCCTGACGGCAGCGATCATGCTGCTCGCGGCCTGCGTCCTGACCTATATGGCGGTGTGGATGCAGAAACAGGCCAAGGAAATGACCGGCTCCGCCAAGGAGCAGCTCAAGGAGTACATTTCCACCGGAAACGTGATCGGTGTGGCGTTCCTGTCATTCATTTCCGTCTGGCGGGAATCCATGGAAACGATCCTGTTCCTGTCGGCGCTGATGTTCAGCGGCGTGCAGATATCCCTTGCCGGCGGCCTGCTCGGACTGCTGCTCGCGATTGTGCTGGTGTGGCTGATGATGCGCGGGGCGCGCAACGTGCCGATCGGTTCGTTCTTCCGCTGGTCGAGCCTGCTCATCCTGATTATCGCGGGTGGGCTCCTGTCATCGGCAACGAATATCCTCCAAGGCCTGGGCTATCTGCCGGGCCCGACCAAGGCGCTGTTCGACCTGTCGCCAATACTGCCCGATACCGGCGGACCGGGCGAATTCCTGCGGGGTCTCTTCGGCTATGACGCCTCGCCGACACCCCTGCAATTCGCCGTCTGGCTGATCTTCATCCTGACAGCCGTCACGCTCTGGTATCGCGCCTATTCGACGCCGGCAAAGCCTAAGCAGGCGTGAACCCTGCATGCTGACGAAACCGCAAATCAGCACGAACGGCAAACCTGAGATCCGGCACGTCGCCGTCATCGGCGCCGGACCTGCCGGACTGACGGCGGCCCATACCCTTGCCAGGGCGGGGATTGCCGTCACCATTCTCGAGCGGCGCAAGGATATGGGCGGTCTCGGCGGCACGACAACTTTCGAAGGCAAGGCAGGAACCTACCGGTTCGACTATGGCGGTCACCGATTCATTACCAGCAACCGGGATCTGCTGACGCTGGTGGAGGACCTCGTCGGGCCGGACTTTCTTTATGCCGAGCGCCGCTCGGTGATCCGCCTCGACGGGCGGACCTATGACTACCCGCTTTCCGTCAGGAACCTCTTGACCACCGCGCCGCCATCCCTGCTTGGCGGTGCCGCGATGGATCTGGCGACAAAGCTGTTCAGGCGCGAGCAGGT
>JBCDEN010000254.1:0-6149 GCA_039179715.1 Pseudomonadota bacterium | reverse complement strand
TCCATGTGATCGGCCATGGCCCCCTTGAACGTGACCTTGACGGACTCGGGGACCGGCATAGTCGCCTCGCCGGTCGCAAGGGCAAGGGCAACAGTGCCGGAGTCAGCGCCGAACGCCACGCCCTTGGACATCCGGGTGTGGCTGTCACCGCCGATGATGATGGCCCAGTCATCCACGGTGATATCGTTCAGAACCTTGTGAATGACGTCCGTCATGGAGTGGTAGACGCCCTTGGGATCGCGCGCCGTAACCAGACCGAACTTGTGCATGAACGCCATAAGCTTCGGGGTGTTGGCCTGCGCCTTCAGGTCCCAGACCGATGCCGTGTGGCAGCCGGACTGATAGGCACCGTCGACGCTCGGTGACAGCACCGTCGCGGCCATCGCTTCGAGTTCCTGGGAGGTCATCAGGCCCGTCGTGTCCTGCGAGCCGACGATGTTGACCTTGACCCGGACGTCGGAGCCGGCATGCAGGACGGTGCCCGGTGTCACGCCGCGCGCATTTGCGTTGAAGATCTTTTCAACGGCGGTCAGGCCCTGTCCCTCGTGCGAGATTTCCTTGGAGGGTGCGAAGGCGGATTTAAGCTCGACCCCGAGCGTTTCGCAGGCAAAGCTCTGCAGCTTCTTACCGAAAACAATCGCATAGGAGCCGCCAGCCTTGATGAATTCAAGCTTCTGAGGCGTGAAGGACGCCGTCAGGTCGGCGTGTTCTTCGTCGCCGGTTTCGTTCAGCAACTTCATGGTCTTGGTATTGATGGTCAGGACTGTTCCCGTTTCCACCGAGTATTTCTGCTCAAGAACCGGGTTGCCGTCATTGTTAAGGATCGGATTGCCGTCTTCACCCAGCTTCTTGACCCAATTCTTGAGATCGACACCGATGCCGCCCGTGACACCGACGGTGGTGAGGAAGATCGGCGAAATGCCGTTGGTGCCGGCAACGATTGGTGCGTAATTGACGAAGGGAACATAGGGACTGGCCTGCTTGCCCGTCCAAAGGGCCACGTTGTTGACGCCCGACATGCGCGAGGAGCCGACGCCCATGGTGCCCTTTTCGGCAATCAGCATCACCTGCTTGTCCGGATGCTGCAGCTTGAGAGCCTGGATCTCCTCCTGAGCCCGTTCCGAGATCATGCACTTGCCGTGCAGTTCCCGGTCGGCGCGGGAGTGGGCCTGGTTGCCCGGCGACAGCAGATCGGTGGAAATATCGCCTTCGGCGGCGATAAAGGTCACGACCTTGATAATCTCATCGACATCCGGAAGCTGCGTGAAGAACTCTGCCTTGGAGTAGCTTTCAAGAATGTCCCTGGCGATCTCGTTACCGGCGGCAAAGGCTTCCTTGATGCGATCCGTGTCGGCCTCGTAGAGGAAGACCTGTGTCTTCAGGACATCAGCAGCGGACTGCGCAATCGAGGCGTCGTCTCCAAGCGCCACGTCGAGAAGAACCTCGACAGAAGGTCCGCCCTTCATGTGCGACAGAAGCTCGAACGCGAATTCCGAAGAGATTTCCTCAACCGTAAAGTCGCCGACGATGATCTCTTTCAAAAAGCGTGCTTTTTCGCCTGCAGCACTCGTTGTTCCCGGAAGCGTGTTGTAAATGAAAAACCTGAGGGAATCTTCCCTGTGCGGATTGCCGGTATCCTTGATTTGCGCGATGAGCTCACTCACGAGCGCGCCATCGTCAATCGGTTTGGGATGCAGGCCCTGCTCTTTGCGGCTTTCAATTTCTTCCAGATAAGCTGTGTACAGGCTCATGAGCGTCCTCGGGAACTGTGGTTTGTTGGCGCTTCGGCGCAACCTCTCATGCGCGCCAGAAGCCGGAACGAAATAATTGTATGCGGCGGTATACTATTTTTCACCCGATTGCAACACCAGATCATGCAAACAGGGTGCGGCCACGTGCTCAAAATATAGCACGAACAGCATCCAAAAAGCGTTCACAGCTCCGAAATTCGCGGATGCACACCGAACCGACTGCCCTGGTTTTCACCAGGGCAACCAGTTGCTGTGGTTTCAGGTTCTGGCCTTTTCAAAGTGCGCCCATGCTTCCTGGAACCGCTGGAAATCAAAACCGGGCTGGCGTGCAGGCTCCAAGACGAGCTTTTCGGTCTCCAGAAGCTTGCTGATCGCGGACGAAAGAGCCGGTATGGTGTCCTCGGGGATGACCAGCGCCCCGTGCCTGTCGGCATGAACCAGTTCCCCGGGATGAATATCCAGTCCGAAGATCCTGACCGGCGTATCGATTTCCTTCACGTGGACGAAACCGTGGCTCGGTCCGACGGACCCGGCAATGACGGGAAAACCATCCGGCAGATCACCCAGGTCGCGCATCACGCCGTTTGTCAGGGCACCGGACAGCCCCAGCCCCTTGTGAACGGTCGTATTGATTTCGCCCCAATAAGCGCCGATCGCATTCGGATAGTCGACGTCCTCGACGACGGCAAGCGCCGGGCGCGGGCCTTCCGACATGTGGCGGTAATAGTCCATGCGCCGGGCCTTGATGACATCCGCCGGTTCCGTTGGCGGTGCAAGCGCGGAAATCCGGGCGGTTCTGGCATACCCGACCATGGCGCCGGCTTCCGGGTTCGAGGCGAGCATCGTCCCGCGCGTGAACCTGTTGAAACCCCGCCGGCCTTCCGCCACTTCGATTGCGTTGCAGACAGTCGGCGTGTCGACGGATTTCAGAAGGTCTAGAAGCTCGGTATTCATTCGATGTCCAGCCAGGTCTTGAAGGCCGCGTTGACGGCCTCGGGTTGTTCCAGGGTCGGCAGATGCCCTGCGCCCTCAATGATCTTGAACGTCGACCCCGCGATCAGCCGATGCATGAGTTCATGCCGCTCCACAGGGCAGAGCCGGTCCTGCCTGCCCATCAGGATCAGGGTCGGCACATTGACGGATGCCAGCGTGTCCCGCTGGTCCGGGCGGTGCTGCAGGGCGCGGGACTGACGTTCAAAAACGTCCGGACCGAGATCCAGCGCCATTGTCATGCACATGTCCAGTACTTCCTGGCGAAGCGGTCCGTCGGCAAGATAGTTGGGCTTGAGTTCGTCCCGCATGATGGTGTGCAGGCCACCCGCGCGAACCGCCGCGATCTGGGGGTCGCGGGCCTGTCTGATGTCGTCACGCTCGGCGCGCGGATTTGTGTCAAGCAGCGCCAGCCGGGCGATGCGGTCCGGCGCTCGCCTCACAACCTCCATCGCGACGATGCCGCCCATTGACAGTCCTGCAAGAGCAAATCTCGGCGGGGCGTCCCGAAGAACCTGTCCCGCAAGATCCTGAACCGTATCGAAGGCCGTGACCGGTGCCAGATGGATTGGTACGCGCCCGGACAGTGCGGCGATTTGCGGCCCGTAGAGCCGCGCGTCGCACATCATCCCCGGCAGCAGAACCAGCGGTGTCACCCCCGCGCCTCCGCGATTGCCGCACCTTCCGCCAGCGACTTCAGTTTCGCGAATGCAATCTCCGGATCGACAGCCCCGAAGCCGGCAAACGTGCCGAAGCCGCAGTCCGAACCGGCAATCACCCGGTCCATGCCGACGATATCCACGAAACGGTCGAGCCGCTGCGCGACCACTTCCGGATGCTCGACAAAATTCGTCGTCGTGTCGACAACGCCCGGCACCAGGATCTTGTCATCGGGAATTTCCGATTTCCGGTCGCGGAAGACGGTCCATTCATGTGCGTGGCGCGGATTTGAGGTTTCAAACAGAACGTAACGCGCCCGGGCCGACATCAAGGTCGAAAAGACCTTGTCCATGGAGATGTCGCAGACATGCGGCCCTTCGTAGTTGCCCCAGCAGATATGGATTCTCACCTTCGCCGGATCGATGTTCTGAAGCGCATGGTTGAGGGCATCGACATGGCTTTGCGCAATCTTCAGGAATTCTTCGTCCGACAGGTCCGTGAACAGCATATGCCTCGACAGGGCGAGATCCGGACAGTCCAGCTGAAGATCAAGGCCGGAGGCAACGATCGTCTCGTACTCATCCTTCATGACGTCGGCCAGCGCCTGAAGGTAGGCCTCGCGCGTCGGATAATGATCGTTTTGCAGGAACAGGGAAATCACGCCCGGAGACGCAGCATTCATGAAGCCGCCCGCCGCACCGTTTTTTGCCATCGCATCCTTGAGATGCTTGATATCCTTGATCAGTTCCCCCTGCCCCTTGGACCGCACCTCGCCCGTGCACATCGGCCGGGCATATTGAGGCGTGCCGCCGCTTTCCGCGATCCGTTTCAAAAAGCTCGGGTAAAGCTTGAGATCCGCTGGCGCGTTGCGTGGACTGTCGCCCGAAAAGCCGGTGTAGCGGTCCTTGACATAGGTGGCATACGAGATTTTGGAGGTTTCACCGTCGCTGACGATCGTCACACCGGCTTCGACCTGCTTGCGCACGGTTTCGGAAACCGCCGATGCCATCGCCGCGTCGAAGGCAGCCTGATCAAACGGCTCACCCTTTTCCCGGGCAAAGATGAAATCCACGACTTCCTGTGTTCGCGGCAACGAGCCGACATGGGTCACATCGATCTTGCTCATGGGTCCCCTCCTGTTTTTGCGACGGGGTCAACCCCGCTCTGTTGTTATCCCACCCACGTCGGTCCCGCAGGATCGTCCGTGTTCATGATGCGGAAAAGGCTCGCCTCTCCGCTCATGGACGGCACCAGACTATGCTCCAGTCCCGGCGGAACGGCACAGGTATCACCTGGTGCCAGAACCTTTTCGCCGCCGGACCAGCCGAGTTTCCAGTGACCGCGCATGACCATGAAAATTTCGTGGCTATTGAGGCTGTAAAGCGTCTCAGGCAGCGATCCGCGCGTGAGGAAGTCGACTTCGAAGCCTGGCCGGTCTTTCAGCAGACCCTGCTCGCCGATGACCTTGCACGGCGCCTTGGCGCCGAGCGCCATCATGTCCCAGTAGCGCGCGACATAATCTTTCACGACTGCATCGTTTCCCGGTTCCGGAAACGCCTTGAGTTCGTCATCGCTCAGGAGCGGCATCGGGGCGATGCCGTCGGGCAGCGACTGGCCTTTCTTGCTGTCGTAAAGGACGCCATTCTGTCCAAGAACAAGTCCGTGATCGCTGGCATCCTCGATGACCTGCGGCGCCCAGGTGACGCCGCCTCCGGCATCATCGCCGCCAAGGATCGCCATGATCATTCCGTAATCGGTGCCGATATTTTCAAACCCGCGGAAAATACCGGTCGGAATGTTGAAGATGTCGCCTTCCTCGAGAACGACTTCGCCGGCTGTTCCCCAGCGCCCCCAGAAGAACCGCCATCTGCCCTTCAGGACAAAGAAAACCTCTGCGGTCGTATGTGAATGCAGCGAGTTGCGGCACTTGGGCGGCTGACCGGCGGCACCGATGTTGAAACCCGGCGTGTCCTTGATGTGAACATGCTGGTCAGGGCTTTCAGAGACACCGCCGCCGATGATCGTGAAGTTCTCCTTCTGATCCGATCCCGGCGTATGGGCATCGATGAAAGCCGTACGGCAGGGCTTCAGATCGCCGTAGCGTACGATCCGGGTTTCCATTTCTTCAGGGCTCATAACCACACCTGTTTCTCGGTTTATCCGGTCTTCAAGGCGATCTGTTTCCAGACCGCCGTTTCGTCAAAAAGCGTATACTCGCGGCGCAGTCCCCAGGGCCCGAATTCGGCATGCGACGCGCCCATTACATAGACTTGCGCACCGCTGGGTTCACCAAAGGCACCCCAACCGTCATGCTTGCCGTGAAGGGACCAGCGGATAGCGGCGCGCGGGGGCATCAACGGGTCGTCGCGCCCGATGCGGTGCTCGATGCGGAACTCGGCGGAGGGGAAACTCGCACGCAGCGCCATCCAGAAACGGTCGGCTGCCGCGAAGGAGTGGCCGTCGACCCCGCCGGGGTAAAACAGAGCGCAGGCCCGGTCGTATTCCGCCTCGATGACGGCAATATCTGCACTCATGATGCGCGACAGGATATCGGCGTAGCGTTCGCCCCATTCGTTGTCGTTGCCGTTGCCCTTGTAGGGACCCGGCTTGTCGATAGCGGGGGTGAAGGGACGGACACAGCTCTCCGGTCCGCCTTCCCGCGCGATGAGGTCGCGCGCATAGTCTTTCGGATCCCAGCCCATCTGCCGGACAATCGCACCCTGGTCCCTGATCAGCCATTCGTCGTTG
>JBCDEN010000061.1:0-10993 GCA_039179715.1 Pseudomonadota bacterium | reverse complement strand
TAGGCTGTCAGTTCCAGAACCCTGCGCTCCCGGCTGGAAAGGGCGCCCGGACGCTGTCCGGAAACGACGCCGAGCTCACGCAGCCGGGAAAAGGCGGCTGCCGAGATCGCCTCGAGATTTGCAAGGTCATACTTGTTGACCTGCAAGGACGGCCCGCTGGCAAACACGAAAGCCTGGAAGGGGTAGAGTTCGGTGACCGGGACGATCACGATCTGGCTGCCTTCACCGGCAGACGCCAGAAGATCGGAATGTTCCATGTCACCAGCGGTGATCGTCCAGACGCGTGCGCGGTTCGATCCGAGACCGAGCATCAGGGCGCTGTCATTTGCCGACAGGGACGTGCTTTCGATGCCGTCATTACGCTGGTCGGGCCAGCGGAACCTTTGCACAAGATTGTCAATCGGCCGGTTCGGCATCGGAAGACCGGTAATGAGAATATTGGTGGCGCCCATGCGCCGAAGATTTGATTCCAGAATATCAAGAACGTGATGAGCGGCGTTTGCTTCCGTGATTGCCCTCAATTTGCTCTTCAATTCAGCTTGGTCAAGCATTGTGCACATCCTTCGCGGCCTAACACACCGCTGCTTTCCGGCCGTTCCGGACATGCCGGTTCGGACCGTAGATGGGTTAAAGTCGGGTTTCGTCCTAATCGATCGCGAAAAAAACGAAGCCCGGCGCTGCGCGTTTTGTGAGGCGGTATTAATTCCCATGCGTCAGCGTCTTCACGCTACAATACAATTGATGATCGTACCAATAGGGAAAATCCGGAGAATTGACTTATTACGCCAGAAATTTAGCATTTTGCCGGCAATAAGTGCCTAATGTATGCGCAATTGCCTACATTCGTGCCCTTGCGTCAGTGTCTAAGTGCGGCTTGCTGCGTTTTCTACGGCGCTCAACATATTTCGGCCATAGTCACCCCTGTTTGCCGGTCTGATACACTTTTTTTCGCGTATTTCTGCCACTGGATCTGTTGGCTTACCCTTTGTGCTGAGTTGCCAAGCTTCCCGGGTGAGGACTAAAACGTTGCCCAAGGGAGACCACAGCAATGCCGCTCAGTTTTACCGGACCCGAAAACTATACGTCCGCCAGCGAGGAACGCTGGTGGGAATCGGTTGACAAGGCGCTGAAGGGCGTGCCGCGGGAAAAGCTCTTTGGAGCAACCGAGGATGGTGTCCGGATCGCGCCGATCTATGCGCGCCGCACCGACAGTCCGGCCCGCAACCTGCGCGCAAGCATGGACAACTGGACCATCACGCAGCGGATCGACATTCCGGACCCGGGCGCGGCAAACGCCCAGATCCTCGAAGATCTCGGTGGTGGCGCCGACGGTCTGGATCTTGTCTTTTGTGCCGCGCGTGCGCCGGGAGAAGCAGGAGTTTGGGCAGCGGATCTGGGCGGACTGGAAACTCTCCTTCAAAATGTCCTGCTCGATCTCGTCAGGGTCCGCCTGGATGCGGGCGCCGGAACACCCCAGGCAATTGCACTCCTGCTTGCGTATCTGGAGAGGCAGGAAACCGATCCGGCGGGCATCGATGTCTCTTCCGGACATGATCCATTTGCCTGGGCCGCGACCAGGGACACCGGTTCGCGTGTTCGCGAAGAGACCCTGAGGCAATGCGCCGATCTTTCCTTGGCGGTTGCAGACGCCGGAGCGGCAGGCGCTCAAATCAGGACAATGAATGCGGACGGCACGATCTGGCATAATACCGGCGCTACACAGGCGCAGGAACTCGGGCTCGCGCTGGCCTCGGCGACGGCACAACTCAGAGTCTTGAGCCAAACCGGTCTGGCAGCCGAAAGCTGGGCGGAGTTGATCTCGCTGACGCTGGCTGCCGAAGCGGATCAATTCGGCACGATCGCCAAGGCACGCGCGATCAGGGCCCTGTGGTCCAGTGTTCTTGATGGCGCGGATCTTCCTCAGACCCCTGTCAATCTGCACATGTGCAGCTCATACCGGATGCTGACGCGCAACGATCCATGGGTCAATCTTCTGCGCAACACTGTGGCGGCCTTTGCCGCCGGGATAGGGGGAGCGGACAGCGTCAGTGTCCTGCCGCACACCCAGGCTGTCGGGCTTCCCGACGCGGCCGCGCGCAGGCTTGCCCGCAATACCCAGGCCATCCTCCTGGAGGAAAGCAGCCTGGCGAAGGTTCTCGATCCAGCCGCTGGAGCAGGTGCAATCGAGGACAGGACCGATCGCCTGTGCGACGCCGCGTGGGGATTTTTCCAGGAAATCGAGGCAGCCGGCGGCCTGGCCGAAGCGCTGGACCAGGGATTGGTCCAGGCGCATGTCGCCAAGGCGCGCGCGGCACGATCGAAAGATGTTGCGCGCAGAAAGCGACCCGTGACCGGTGTGAGCGAGTTTCCCAATCTGGCGGAAAAGCCGGTATCCGTGCTCGGCACCGGGGACGCTGGACCACTTCAAGGCGCGCCCGTTGACATGAGCGCGCTGCCAGAACCCGGAACGGGTCTTTGGTCGGCTGCGCTCAAAGATGCACTGCTGGCGGGCAAACGCGCTCCCGGCATGAGCGGTGCGGCTCCGGCGGAAGCACCCGATCTGAACGGTGACCGCCTGTCCGCGCCCTACGAGGCGCTGCGCGATGCAGCGGTCCGTTTTGAGGATGTGACCGGAAAACAACCTGTCGTGTTCTTGGCAACACTTGGATCTCTTGCGCAATTCTCCGCACGCGCGACCTGGAGTTCCAACGCCTTCGCGGCAGGCGGTTTCAGAACGGTCGAAGCCGGCGAGGTGTCCTCAATCGACGATCTCGTTGCCGCGTATACAAACAGCGGCGCAAAGCTGGCATGTCTGGTATCATCGGACGACGTTTATGAGACAATGGCGATCGGCGCTGCCGAAGCGTTGAGGGCAGCCGGTGTTCATCAACTTTATCTGGCGGGGCGGCCGGGTGAGCGGGAAACCGACCTCAACAATGCGGGTGTCGGGAGCTTTCTTTTTGCCGGTTGCGATCTTCTGGCATTGCTGCGTGATGCCCATAACAGACTGGCTGAGGCAGAGGGCCTCATGCCAACAGACGGTGAGGTCCTTTCATGAGCAGGATCCCTGATTTTTCGGAAAAGCCGTTCCGCAATTGCCTGAGCGCTGCTGTAAGCGGCGCTTCGCAGGTCTGGCAGACACCGGAGGACATTGCGGTTCCCGGCGTATTTGGCGCGAAGGACCTTGAGGATCTCACGCATCTGGAGACCTGGCCCGGACTGCCGCCATTCCTGCGCGGACCTTATCCGACCATGTATGTGCAGCGCCCTTGGACCGTTCGCCAATATGCGGGGTTCTCGACGGCGGAGGATTCAAACGCGTTCTACCGCCGCAATCTGGCCGCCGGCCAGAAAGGACTGTCCGTCGCGTTCGATCTGGCAACACACCGTGGTTATGACAGTGATCATCCGCGCGTATCGGGCGATGTCGGCATGGCGGGTGTTGCCATCGATTCCATCTATGACATGCGCACGCTCTTCTCGGGTATCCCGCTCGACCAGATGAGTGTCTCGATGACCATGAACGGAGCCGTGCTGCCGGTTCTGGCTCTTTATATCGTGGCGGCGGAAGAACAGGGTGTTGCGCAGAAGGACCTGTCCGGAACCATTCAGAACGACATTCTCAAGGAGTTCATGGTCCGCAACACCTATATCTACCCGCCGCAGCACTCGATGCGGATCATATCCGACATCTTCAAGTTCACCTCGCAGAACATGCCGCGGTTCAATTCCATTTCGATTTCCGGCTATCACATGCAGGAAGCCGGGGCGACGGCCGATCTGGAACTGGCCTACACGATTGCCGACGGCATCGAGTATGCGCGTGCCGGGGTCGCTGCCGGCATGGATATCGACCAGTTTGCGCCGCGCCTGTCTTTCTTCTGGGCCATCGGCATGAACTTCTTCATGGAGGTGGCCAAGCTGAGGGCGGCCCGCCTGATCTGGGCGACGCTCATGCAGGAGAATTTCCAGCCCAAGAACGCGAAATCCCTTTCGCTGCGCACGCACTCGCAGACGTCCGGATGGTCGCTGACGGCCCAGGATGTCTTCAACAACGTCATCCGGACCTGTGTCGAGGCGATGGCCGCTACGCAGGGGCATACCCAGTCGCTACACACCAACGCGCTTGACGAAGCGCTTGCCCTGCCGACGGACTTTTCCGCGCGCATTGCCCGGAACACACAGCTGTTCCTGCAGCAGGAAAGCGGCACCACGCAGGTGATCGATCCGTGGGGCGGATCCTACTATGTTGAAAAGCTGACGGCCGATCTTGCTGAAAAGGCCATGTCTCATATCCGCGAGGTGGAAGACCTCGGCGGCATGGCCAAGGCGATCGAAAAGGGCATTCCCAAACTCCGGATCGAGGAGGCGGCCGCCAAGACGCAGGCGAGAATCGACAGCGGCACGCAGACGGTCGTCGGAGTGAACAAGTACAAGCCGGACAGCGAAGAGGCGATTGACGTCCTCAAGGTCGACAACGCCCAGGTTCGTGCTGCCCAGATCGAGAAACTGAAGCGCCTGCGTGCGGAACGCGACGAGAGCGAAACGCAGGCGGCGCTCGATGCGCTGACGACATGCGCGCGCACGGGCGCGGGCAACCTCCTGGATCTCTCCGTCAAGGCCGCGAGGGCAAAGGCGACCGTTGGCGAGATCTCCCTTGCGATGGAAAAGGTGTTCGACCGGCACAAGGCGGAAATCAAATCGATTGCCGGGGTCTACAAACGTGAGGCGGGAGCCATGTCCGGAACGATGGAAAAGATCCAGAAACTGGTCGAAACCTTCGAGGAGAACGATGGCCGCCGTCCGCGCATACTTGTCGCCAAGATGGGGCAGGACGGCCACGACCGCGGTCAGAAAGTGATCGCATCCGCGTTCGCCGATCTCGGCTTCGATGTCGATATCGGTCCGCTGTTCCAGACACCGGAGGAAGCCGCCCGGCAGGCGGTTGAAAACGACGTACATGTTGTCGGTGTGTCGTCGCTCGCCGCTGGTCACTTGACCCTTGTGCCGGCGCTCAAGGCAGCGCTCGCCGAAGAGGGGCGGGAGGACATCATGATCGTTGTCGGCGGTGTCGTTCCACCGCAGGATTATGACGCGCTCTACCAGTCAGGTGCGTCGGCGATCTTCCCTCCCGGAACGGTGATCGCGGAAGCTGCGGTCGGTCTGATCGGCAAGCTCAACGAACAGCTTGGATACGGCCCTGCGCAAGCTGCCGAGTGAGATCGGAGCCGGGGGGCAGGCTTGAGTGCCGTCACGCAGCTGCTGCGCCGGGCAGGTGCGCTTCAGTCCTCGTCCTTTTGAAAAACCAGGATATCGCCCGGCTGGCAGTCAAGGGCTTCACAGATCCTTTCAAGAGTGTCGAAGCGGACGCCCTTGACCTTGCCCGATTTCAGCAGCGAGACGTTCTGCTCGGTAATGCCGATCCGCTCGGCCAGCTCCTTTGACCGCATCTTGCGGCGGGCGAGCATGACATCGAGTTCAATGATGATCGGCATTTAGGAACCACTTTGCCAAGCGTTGGAGCCCTTCATACGAACTGGCGATTTTCTTCATCAATAGTTGCCGCCTCGCGCATGATCCAGCCGAAGACCAGCATCAGGGCGCCAAATATGAGGAAAAACGCTTCACCACCGTCGAGCGACACCTCAATTTCTCCTTCTCCCTTGGGATAGTCCCAGGTCAGAAGCGCCGACAGGGCAGGGTCGCTCAGGATTTCGAAAACGCCGTAGGCCAGCAGCCAACTGCCGATCTTGATCATGCGCGAAAGGGTTTCTGGCGCGAAAAAGGCAGCCTTGCGGAACTGATCGAACAGTTGCCGGATGTTCCAGCAAATGCCCATGAGCAGGCAAAACGCGCAGCCGATCACGATACCCATGCCCAGACGCTGACCGAAAGGGATCTCTCCGAGCGGACGCTCAAGATCCGAAAGATCCAGTGTCTCCGTTGCCGCTTCTAACGCAAACGGCAAAAGAAGCAGAGCAACCAGAAGTGCGCCGAGTACCGCGACAAGGACCAAAATCACGGTGACGAACCATTTCATGGCCGTCGACAGCCGACGAATGCGCGACAGGCGCTTTGTGCGCTCAACCTCTTCCAGCTCGGTCATTGCAAACTCCAAGTGCCAACCCGTCAGCGTGTCTAAGCCAATCGGATCCGTTTGGCAATTTTAAATATTGCTATTGACAAAAAAATTATTGAATGCATTTTTTAAATTATCGTTTTACGATAATAAATATACGAGTTGCATTTGACTTTCCCCAAGTCCTGAAGTGAGTGAACGAATGCTAAATCCCCTTGCTAATTGCGGGTTTTCCTCAACCTCGGAGAACCGGCTTGCCTGCAGGCCTGGTCCGGCCGGCCTGCCCGGAAGCCGCTCTTACGTACGCTGGCTCTGGAAGCCTCTGCTGCTGTGTACCGTGAGTGCCGTGCTTGTGACAGGCGCAAGAGCCGCTGATCTGGGAACCGGCCACGCGCCGCTGTTCGTCTCGGCCAAACCGGTGCAGAAGCGCTGGTCGGGGCCTTATCTCGGACTGGAGGGCGGCGTCTCGAATACGCTCACGGAAGTGAAGGCAAACAACCAAACGAAAGAACTTTCGCGGATAGATGCTGCCTTTGGCGTGTTTGGCGGCCACAATAGGCAGGTTTCCCGGTTCGTACTCGGGCTGGAAGGGGCTGCGACCTATATCGGGGGCACCGAAAAGGGTACGCATCCAACGTTGGGCGCGGTTTCTGGAGATGCCAAGTGGACGGTATCGGCAAAGGCGCGTGCCGGTGTGCCGCTCGGCAATTTCCTGCCTTACCTGAGCGCCGGGCTCGCGGTCAGCGAGCACGGTCTGGAGGTCGGCAGTGACAGGCAAACGTCGATCCAGGTGGGACCCGTTATCGGGGCAGGTGTTGAAGTCGCGCTCAAGGACAGGTGGCGCGTTCGCGCTGACTATTCCCTCACGGGCATCATCAACGAAACATCGCGCTTCAACGGATCGAGCGTCAGGCGTCAGGCGGGGAACCAGCGGCTGATGCTGGGACTGTCCCGTTCGTTCTGAGCGGGCTCGCGAAGGTTATCCCAGGGCGGCAAGGCCGGTCAGGTCGGCAAGAACCGCCTTGGGAGCGAGGTCCGGGTATTCGTCGGGCATGCCTGTCCGGTTCAACCAAACCGTCCTGAACCCGAACGCGGTCGCGCCGGCAATATCCCATCTGTTGGAGGACTGGAAAGAAACCTCTTCGGGATAAACCCGGAACTGGGTCGTCACCATCTCGTAGACGGCCGGGTCGGTCTTGAAGGTTCTCAGGTCGTCAACGGAGAAAATTTCGTCGAAGAGTTCCGTCAGACCGGCGGCTTTTGCTGCCGCCTCCAGCATGGCCGGCGAACCGTTCGACAGGATCGCGATCTTGGCACCGGTCGCGCGCAGGCTGGTCAGCACTTCCGGCACTTCAGGATAACAGTCGAGCTCCCAGTAGGCGTTCAGAAGATCGGCGCGCAGGGACTTGTCGGCAGTCGGCACGAGGGCAAAGGCGGTATCAAGACCCTGTTGCGTCAATTCCCAGAAATCCTTGTACTGGCCCATGAGCGCGCGCACCCAGGAATATTCCAGTTGTTTTTCACGCCAGATCGACGACAGTTTCTGGGCGTCCGGGCCCAGCTTTTCCGCATGCTTGCGCACTGCTGCATGGACGTCGAACAAGGTGCCATATGCATCGAATACGAAAGCGGCGTGCGCCATTGGGAGGGTTCCTTTTCAGGGAATTCAAGACGGCGGAAGAAAACCTCGCAGCAGCCCATGCGTCAAGCGTATGTTTATGCGACATAAGTTGAATCCCGCGATCTCATTGCGGCGGCGGCAACGTGATCGCGCCATCTTCCTCGATTTTCCAGAACGGATTGTAGGCGATTTCCAGAAGGTGACCGCCCGGCAGTTCAACATAGGAGGAATAGCCGCCCCAAAAGGCTTTCTCCGGCTGTTTTACCGGCGCAGCACCGGCCTTGACAGCCTTCCGGAATTCTTCGTCGACTTCCTTTTCCGAACGGGCATTCCACGCAAGCGTGATCGCGCCCTTCGTCTCGCGGGTGACGTCCTGTCCAATCTCCCTTGCCAATGCGTCGCGGCTGTAGAGGGCAAAAACACCGCCGACAATCTGGAAAAAGACGACGTCAGGCGAGGGCGCGGCGTTCACCTCCCAGCCCAGCCCGTCTTCGAAAAAGGTCCGGGCCGCTGCCACGTCGGGCACGGCGAGCGTCGTCATTGAAATGCGCTGTTCCATTGAAAGATCCCCACTCTTGAAAAGAACATATAGAGAACAAAATTCAAGATGGTGTCAATAGCCTTGACGATGGCAATGCGCATTTGGGTCATGACCCGGGCTGGCGGCGGCTTCTTGACCTTGGTGTGAAGGTCTCGCCCGTGGAATTAATTTCCGCCTTTTTCTGGCAAGCCGAACATTCTGATCCAGAAACAGGGCTTATGCAGAAAGATAAGAAGCAACATGCCTGGTCATTCAGGTAGGCTATTGACCTTGGATTAAGACCGGTGTTGTGTCGTCCAAAAGGTTGCGGACACATTTATGGGGCCGTGACCGGGGACTGCCGGTCCAAAGCAAAACAAGGGAAGAGCCATGAGCGGAATAAGTGATACCTGGACCTGGATCGACGGAACCTGGCACGAGGGCAATCCACCGATCATGGGTCCGCGTACGCATGCCTCCTGGCTCGGTTCGAGCGTCTTTGACGGCGCCCGCTTTTTCGAAGGCGTGATGCCGGATATCGACCTTCACTGCAAACGGGTGAATGATTCCGCCGTTGCTCTGGGCATGAAGCCGACCATGCAGGTCGGTGAAATGGTGGAACTGACCAAGGAAGGCTGCGCCAAGTTCGACAGTGACCGGCATATCTACATCAAGCCGATGTACTGGGCGGAAGGCGATGGACCCGGTGTCATCACCGGAGACCCGGAAAGCACCCGTTTCTGCCTGTGCCTGTTCGATGCGCCGATGGCACCGAAGGATGCGGCGATGAGCATCACCTTGTCTCCCTATCGCAGGCCGACGATGGAGTGCATGCCCGTCGACGCCAAGGCGGGCTGCCTTTATCCCAACAATGCCCGGGCAATGCTGGAAGCCAAGTCGCGCGGCTTCGACAATGCCGTCGTGCGCGACATGGTCGGGAACGTTGCGGAACTGACATCGGCCAACATCTTCATGGCCAAGGACGGCAAGGTTCATACGCCGGCGCCGAACGGCACCTTCCTGAATGGCATCACAAGGCAGCGCATCATCCAGCTGTTGCGTGCCGATGGCCACGAGGTGTTCGAGCACACGATGCATTATGACGCGTTTCTCGATGCGGACGAGATCTTTTCAACCGGCAACTACAGCAAGGTGACACCGGTCAAACGGATCGAGTCGCGCGACCTGCAGCCCGGACCGATCGGCGCGCGGGCGCGCGAGCTCTACTGGGATTTCTCGCATCAATAAGCCTCAGGGCTAGTCCCGGACAACCAGGACGGCGGCGATCAGCAAGGCAGCCGCCGCCGCGAGCGATGCCGAATTGAAAGATCCGGTCATTGCATGGAGTTGACCGGCAAACCAGGGGCCGACAACCTGTCCGGCCCCGAAACTCGCCGTTAGAATTGCGAGCATGCGGCGAACTGCCGTTTGTCCGTGTTTCTGAGCCTGTCTGCGTCCTTCCATCAGTCCGAGGGCGGTAATGCCCATGAAGGTGCCGCCGAGCAGCATTGCACCCAGCAGGAAAAGGACCGGTTGCTGGCTGACGACGGTCAGGGCGACACCGGCTGACTCCAGCACGCAGGCGAGGGCAAAGGCCTTGCGTGCACCGGTTCGGGCGGCGACCTTGTTCCAGAGATAGATGGATGGTGCCGCGCTCAGGCCGACTATGAGCCAGACCAGTTTTTCGCTCGACTGAAGCGCCGGCTCGGCGCGGGCGATCACCGAGACGAAGGTTGCCGTGATCACATATCCGAAGCCGAAGAGGCCATAGGCGCTGACCAGCCGGACCAGGCCGCTCGTCATCGGCGGGGCGGCTTTACCAGGCTTTGGAACTTCCGCAGGCCGGTTGTCCGCCTGCTGATAAGGCGCGGGCACGAGCTGGGCTGCGGCCGCGAGAAAAAGAAGGGTTGCAAGTCCGCTTGCGATCCAAAGGAGACGCCAGTCCGCCGCAAAGGAAGCCAGCGCGGCGATCAGGAGCGCGGAAAAGGCGATGCCGCAACCGACACCGGCAAAATGAAGCGCGGACAGATCGGAACGGCCGGCGGTATTGAGCCGCTCGAGAATGAGTGTCGTGGAAAAAACCAGGACGAACGCACTTGCAACGCCGCTCAGGAACCTGATCAGCAGAAACGCCGTCAGATCAGTGGTCAGGGCCATTGCGATGCTGGTGGCCCCGCTTGCAAGGAGGCCGCCGAGAAACCAGTGCCGCGGTTTGCCGGGCAGGGACTTTGCCGCGCCGGCCAGCGCGCCTGCCAGGTAGCCGAAGAAGTTTGCGGACGCGATCAGGCCTGCCTGATTTGCCGGAAGGTTCAGCCCGTCCGTCATATAGGGCAGGATAGGCGTATAGACGAAACGGCCGATACCCATGGCAGCTGCCAGGGAGAACAAGCCTCCGAGGGCAAGCAACAGGTGGGAACGTGCGTCTTTCGACAGGCGGTCTTCTGCGGCGGGCATTGCGTTATCAGGGAAGGTGGCGCGGGGCGCATTTTAAGGTGACAGGACCGCGCGATGCTACATCCATCGGTGCGCCGTTACAAACGGACAGATCGGGCAGCCATTGAGGCAGGCGGCATAAAGGCGGGCACGGCAAAACGGAGTCGATCAACCGGCTCTTGTGCAGGCGATTTTCGGAGCAATGAAAACCGGAGATGCAATCGCGGCAAAAAAATGAAAAATCTACCTTATTTTCGACTTCCGAGCTTGCCGGACCGGACTCAGACTCCTATTTTGCGCGTCGAGGCGGTCGCGCGGATCTGGCGTCCGTTCAACCGAT
>JBCDEN010000412.1:0-4468 GCA_039179715.1 Pseudomonadota bacterium | reverse complement strand
TCGCAAGTGGCATTGCTCTGTTCATGATCGGATGCGCGACCTACGTTGTCAGCCGGCCTTCAGGACCAAAGACCCAACCATGATCCCTGCTGTCAGTCGTCCGGAATGAGACGCTTTCCGAACGCGACCGCTTTTTCCGGAGTGTAGCCGAGGCCGTCGTAGAAGGTCATGACGGCCTCGTTGCCCTGCCTTACGAAGAGATTGATCTTGGGACAGCCGAGCCTGATCAGGAATTCCTCGCAGTGCTCCATGAGACGCCGTCCGAGGCCGGATGACTGGTGCGCGGGATCGATGCTGAGATAGTAGATAGCGCCCCTGTGCCCGTCATAGCCCGCCATCACCGACCCGATTACCTTTCCACCTTGTAACAGGACAAAAAAACCTCCCTGAGGATCGGAGAGCTTGCGGTCGATATCCTTGTCCGGGTCGTTCCACGCGCGCGTGAGACCACAGGACTGCCAGAGCGAAATGATCTCCTTCCGATGGCGTTCTTCAAACCGTACAATGACCGCTTCCGCTTCATCCACCATGGACCTACTCCACCGTCACGGACTTGGCCAGATTGCGCGGCTGATCGACATCCGTGCCCATGAAAACCGCCGTGTGATAGGCGATCAGCTGCACGGGCAGCGCATAAATGATGGGTGCAACGATATCGGACATATCGGGCATGATAAGCGTATTTTCCGCCGCGCCGCCGCTCTCTTCCGCGCCCTTGGTATCCGTGATCAGCACGATTCTGCCACCACGTGCGGCAACTTCCTGCATGTTGGAGACCGTCTTTTCGTAGATCGCATCATAAGGAGCGATTACGAAGACGGGCATATTCTCGTCGATAAGCGCGATCGGGCCATGCTTCAACTCACCCGCCGCATAGCCTTCGGCATGGATATAGGACAGTTCCTTGAGCTTGAGCGCGCCTTCAAGCGCAAGCGGGAAATTGGTCGAACGACCGAGATAAAGCGCGTTGTTGGCCTTCGACAGCGGTTGCGACAATTTTTCGATTTCCGCCTCACCGGCAAGCGCCTTCAGGGCCAGGCTCGGGATCTCGGTCAGTTCGCCGACAAGCGCCTTTTCGCTTTCGGCGGAAAGAAAGCCGCGTTCCCGTCCCGCCTGGATGGCCAGCGCCGCCAGGACCGCGAGTTGACAGGTAAAGGCCTTTGTCGACGCCACACCGATTTCCGGCCCGGCGATTGTCGGAAACACCATGTCCGCTTCACGGGCAATCGTGCTTTCGGGAACATTCACGATCGCACCGATGGCTGCGCCGTTTTCCTTGCAGTAGCGAAGTGAAGCGAGCGTATCCGCCGTTTCACCCGATTGGGAAATGAACAGCGCGGCGTCCCTGTCGCTGACCGGCGTTTCCCGGTAGCGGAATTCGCTGGCGATATCGATTTCGACCGGAAGCCGGGCGTATTTCTCGAACCAGTATTTGGACACAAGCCCGGCAAGATAGGCCGTGCCGCAAGCCGAAATCATCAGCCTGGACAGATCCTTGAACCGGAGTTTGTCTGCCCCGGCAACCTTGGCCGTGTTGCTGGTGTAATCAAAATAGCGCGACAGAGTGTGGCCGAGCACTTCCGGCTGCTCATGGATCTCCTTGGCCATGAAGTGCTTGTAGTTGCCCTTCTCCATCAGGCTCGACGTGACGGAGGAACGCGCTTCCGGCCGCTCGACCGGATTGTTGTTTTTGTCGAAAACCTGTGCGCCGGACCGGGTCAGCACGGCCCAGTCACCCTCGTCCAGATAGGTAATCCGGTCGGTAAACGGTGACAATGCGATCGCATCGGAGCCGAAGAACATCTCACCCTCCCCGTGACCGACGGCAAGCGGAGATCCCTTGCGCGCACCGATCATGAGATCGCCTTCGCCTTCAAAAAGCATTGCAAGCGCGAAAGCACCCTTGAGCCGTGGCAGCGTTTCGGCGACGGCATCGCGGGGAGACAGACCCTTGGCCAACGCCGCGTGTAGCAGGTGGGCCACCACCTCCGTATCGGTTTCGGTAGAAAGAACCGCACCGTTGGAAACCACCTCGTCGCGCAGCTCCAGATAATTTTCGATAATGCCGTTGTGAACGATCGCGACGGAACCGGCCTGATGCGGATGCGCATTCGAAACGGTCGGCGCGCCATGGGTTGCCCATCTGGTGTGGCCGATGCCGGACGACCCCGCAAGAGGTGTTGCATCGAGCGCGGCTTCGAGATTGCGCAATTTGCCTTCCGCCCTCCGGCGAACCAGCGCGCCGTCGACCAGGGTGGCAACACCTGCGGAATCGTAACCCCGGTATTCCAGGCGCTTCAAGGAATCGACAATACGCGGAGCAGCTTCACTCTTCCCCAAAACGCCAACAATGCCGCACATACGAGGCCCCTTTCAATCTGTAAAAAACCACCATGCTTTAGACGACAGCATGCCGGAGGCTGAAATCAATACGTGTTTCAGAAAATGTCAAAGTGCGGGCTAGGTCGTGGACCTGGTCTTCGCAGCCTTGGCAGCTTTCAGCCGTTCTCTCAGAGACTTGGCCCTACCGCTCTTGGTCTCCTGACGCGCCCTGCCGAAGGCCATCGCATCGGCCGGCACATCCTGCGTGATCACGCTCCCGGCCGAGACAAACGCCCCGTTTCCAAGCTGAACGGGCGCAACAAGGGTCGAATTCGACCCGACAAAGCTGCCGGCACCGATTTCCGTCTTGTGCTTGAGAAAGCCATCGTAATTGCAGGTGATCGTACCAGCGCCGATATTGCTTCCGGAGCCGACGCTTGCATCGCCGATATAGCTCAGGTGATTCGCCTTTGCGCCCGCGCCAAAGGTCGCGTTTTTCGTTTCCACGAAGTTTCCGATCTTGACCCCCTGCTGGAGAACAGTGCCGGGCCGCAAACGCGCATAGGGACCGACAACGCATCCGCTCGCGACCTCTGCCCCCTCCAGATGACTGAAGGCACGTATGGTCGCGCCGGCGCTCACCCTGACACCGCTTGCGAAAACAACATTCTGTTCCACGGTGACGCCCGGCTCGAGCACCGTGTCATGGGAGAAATACACGGACCCCGGCGCCAGAAGCGTACAGCCGTCCTCCATGGCCGCGCGGCGCTTGCGATCCTGATAATCCTGTTCACATGCAGCAAGTTGGGCGCGTGTGTTGATCCCCTGGGTCTCGATCTCGGACCCGGCAACGGCGGAAACCTTGAGCCCACGCTGATTGGCGATCTCGACGGCGTCTGTGAGGTAATATTCGCCTTTGACATTGGCGTTGCCGATCGCTTCCATCACAGACAATGCGTGTTTTCCGGAAAAGCCCATGATACCCGAGTTGCAGAACGTCACCTTCCGTTCGTCCTCGGAAGCGTCCTTTTCTTCGCGGATCGCAAGGAGTTTTCCGTCTTCCGTGAGCAGACGGCCGTATCCGAAGGGGTTTTCCGTCTCGAATCCGAGAACGACCAGATCGCTTCCTGCGCTCAGCGCCTGCCGCACGTTCAGGACTGTTTCCGCTGTGACAAGCGGCGTGTCGCCGAAGAGAACCAGAACGTCGTCCGCTGCCTGAACAAGCGCATCTCTGGCCGCAAGCGCGGCATGCGCCGTCCCCAGTCTTTCTTCCTGCACATGACACCGGGCAGACGGCATCAGATCGGCAACCAGATCGGACAGCGCCGGCATGTCTGGACCGGTCACGACCGAAACACGGTCCGTACGGGCACCGTCAAGCGCCTTCAGGACATGACCGACCATCGCAAGTCCGCCGATTTCGTGGAGTACCTTCGGCAGATCCGACTTCATGCGGGTTCCCAGCCCCGCGGCAAGCACAATTGAAAGACAGGAACGATCGGACATGCAAAATCCCACTCAGATTTTCGGCGAAGAGACGAACTCGGGCGCTCTTATATGCCCCGATCCACAGAACATTGAAAGATGTGAAGTCCTGACCATTCCCGTTTTGTCTTCATTAACCATAATGAGCGCCTGATACAGTATCATGGCGAAGATTCGCGAACAGGATCCGGAACAACCCCTTGCTTGAACCCCAGGCTGAAAATACGGCTCGTGAAATCGTCAGGGAGACGCTTACACCCTCCCGTGTCGGCATCCTGTCATGGGCGTTTGCGGCCGTGTTCATGGGAACCATCGGGCTTGCGTCCTACCAGTTCGCCAGCCCTGCATTTGCTCCCTTTCCGACGGCCCGGGTGCTTCCAACCGGACTTCCGCCCGCATCGGGCCCGGCGATCGAAACGACCGCTTCGATCGCTGCCGGTGCTCCGGTCGCTGTCGCCGCAATCACCTCGCCGGACACGGGCACCGGCAAGGCTGAAAACCTGCAGCAAAGCCAGATCGAGGTCCTGCAACGCGAAGTCGTCGGTCTGCGCCGCCGGCTGGCGGCCCTTGCAGAACAGAACCTGATCTATTCGAGCCGGATTGCAGCGCTTGAACAGGAAGCGGCTCTGGCGAAGCTTGCCGCTTCCGAGCGCGCAAAAAC
>JBCDEN010000553.1:0-3402 GCA_039179715.1 Pseudomonadota bacterium | reverse complement strand
CAGGATAACTCTTGATTGAAGTGAGGCAAGCTCAAGGCCAAGAAGTGCTTTAGTTTCAAAGAATTGTAAAAAACATACCCTTTATCTATTGTTGTATAGATAATTTTTATGGCCGATTTTTTTTAAGGGTGCATCTCATAAGCGGCTGAAAAGAATGAGAAAAAACGGCACCAATTTTCCATGCGAAAATCAGAGATTCCAGAGAACGGACAACGTGCACATGACGCAAGGGTTAGTATTCTGATCTGTTTCTGAATGAAATTTGACCAGGCGGTATAAATTTTGGCGGTGAATCCATAATAAGTTCTTATTGGTTGAAAATTGCAGTTGACGTTTCCGTAAGGTGAAGATATGTCGGCGCTCGCTGAGGCACTCGTTAACCAAGACTTGTAAAGCCGAAGCGCAATAACCGGGCAAAGACCTGGAACGGTGCACGTTGGCTCCATCTGGACCTTCGACCCCTAAAAAATTGCCGTCCGCAAGGGCGGTTCAGGCCTTGTGGCGCGGGCGATCGCGCAACAACAGGACGTCTGGAACGTCCGGCCTTCCAGTTATGCGCGGTTGACAACCGCAACAGGCCGGTACCCCCACTTTAACCGGCCTGATACAACCCATCGTCCACAAGACGACAACGCCGGGAAGTTCTGCTTCCCGGCGTTGTTTGTTTCCGAAACCGGTTTTATCGGTTCTTGCGTTCAAACGCCTCTGTGCCGCTTGAACGCAACGAAAAAGCAAACGATGCAGACTGTCAGGAAAATAGTCGGAAGCAGATAGGGTGGGACCTCGCAGCCCTCTGCGATGCCGATTTCCGTGACTGCGCCGCCCCACTCAAAAATCCAGTCGAAAACGAGAATGGCGGCAAGCGCGATTGAAACAAGCGCTGAAAACAAGCACGCATTCGATGTCGAAGAAAGAGTGATATCGCGATCAGGCCAACAAAACGAGGGTCGCTGCCGGTGATGTGGCAAAGAAGAAAAGGGCATTGTCGACTTGCGAAACCGGTCCGTGAGAGATGTCCCGGCCGGGCCTGATCTTGTCGCGGACCTCGGCCTGCGCGGTGCTCGGCAAGAGAAACGGAGCGGTCAAAACCACTCCGGTCCGTTTCAGCATGACTTGCACGTTCCTGAAGGCTTACATGTTCGGATAGTTTGGCCCGCCAGCGCCTTCCGGAACCGTCCAGGTGATGTTGCGGTTCGGGTCCTTGATGTCGCAGGTCTTGCAGTGCACGCAGTTCTGCGAATTGATCTGGAACCGCGGTGCGTCTTCACCCTCCTCGACCCATTCGTAGACGCCCGCCGGGCAGTACCGGTTCGACGGACCGGCAAATACGTCGTGCTCGGACGATTTCTGTGTCGCCAGGTCGGAAACCTTCAGATGGATCGGCTGGTCTTCCTCGTGGTTCGTGTTGGACAGGAACACGGAAGACAGCTTGTCGAACGAAACGACGCCGTCGGGTTTCGGATACTCGACTTTCCTGCAGTCCTTGGCCGGTTTCAGCGTCTCTGAATCGCGCTTGCCGTGCTTCATCGTGCCGAAGAAGGAAAATCCGAACAACTCGTTCGTCCACATGTCGAGCCCGCCGAGACCGATGCCGATCCAGGTGCCGAATTTCGACCAGAGCGGTTTCGCGTTACGCACCTTTTTCAGGTCATCGCCGATCGGGCTGTTGCGCCAGGCTGTGTCGTAATTGGTCAGTTCGGTGTGGGCCTCGCCGCGTCCAAGCGCCGCCATGACCTCTTCGGCGGCCAGCATGCCGGACAGCATGGCGTTGTGCGAGCCCTTGATACGCGGAACATTCACGAAACCCGCCGAGCATCCCATCAGGAGGCCGCCGGGGAAAGACAATTTCGGTACGGACTGGTATCCGCCTTCGGTAATTGCGCGCGCGCCATAAGAGATCCGCTTGCCACCCTCGAACGTGTCGCGGATCGCCGGATGGGTCTTGAAGCGCTGGAATTCGTCGAAAGGCG
This sequence comes from Pseudomonadota bacterium, assembly GCA_039179715.1. Lineage (GTDB taxonomy): Bacteria > Pseudomonadota > Alphaproteobacteria > Rhizobiales > Stappiaceae > Roseibium. The sequence continues at coordinate 1,432 of JBCDEN010000553.1, read as the reverse complement.
ACAACCAGGGGTTTTCGTAGTTCAGATGGACCACGAAGCCGACGGCGACCTGGTTGTCTTCAAGATGATACAGGAAGGATCCGCCACCGGTCTTCCCGTCAAGCGGCCAGCCGAACGAGTGCTGCACGAGGCCGAGCTTGTGCTTTTCGGGCGCAACCTGCCAAAGCTCCTTGATGCCGATGCCGAATTTCGGAACGTCGCTGTCCTTGTCGAGTTCGTACTTCTCGATAAGCTGCTTTGCGAGCGAGCCGCGCGCACCTTCGCCAATCAGCGTATATTTGCCGCGCAGTTCCATCCCGCGCGTGAACATCGCGTTCGGTTTGCCGTCGCGGCCGATGCCCATGTCGCCTGTCGCCACGCCAACGACCTTGCCGTCATCGTCGTAAAGCAACTCCGCGGCTGCAAAGCCGGGGTAGATTTCCACACCCAGAGCTTCGGCCTTCTCGGCCAGCCAGCGGCAGACATTCCCGAGCGAAACGATGTAGTTGCCGTGATTGTTCATCAGCTTCGGCATGAACATGTTGGGAAGGCGTGCTGAGCCTGCCGGTCCGAGCACCAGGAAATGGTCATCCGTCACGGCCGTCTTGATCGGGCTGTCCTCTTCGCGCCAGTCCGGAAGCAACTGGTCCAGCGCGATCGGATCGATCACGGCCCCGGAGAGGATGTGCGCGCCGACTTCCGAACCCTTTTCCAGAACGACGATGCTCAGTTCCTCGCCCTTCTCATTGGCGATCTGCATAAGCCGTATCGCGGCAGCAAGACCAGCCGGTCCCGCGCCGATGATGACGACGTCGACATCCATGCTCTCGCGTTCGCCAAGCTCGTCTTGTTCGCTCATTTTTTTCTCCCTCAAGCCGACAAGGCCTCGTCCCTAGAGCATTGTTTGCAGCATTTTGCAGTGCAATACACGACATTTTTCAAATCCATTAGCGGAATCCGGTCCTTAATTTGTCGAATTTCGCCCAGATAGAGCAAAGGCACGCATGGGCGTCAAGAAAAAGATTTACGTTTACGTAAAAGGAAGGTCAAGTTTATGCATTCGGTGAGACGGATGGGAGTCCTGAAGCCTGGGGGTTCTGCCGCCTTGCCTGTCTTCAGCGCTTGTATGAGGCGGCCAGCCGGTTAGAATTTGGCTCCGGAGGCCGTCACTTGCAAAATTCCCAAGACACCCTGAAAGACATCGAAAGCCTGCTTGAATTCTATGGCAGTGCGGGCGTCGACTGTTTTCTCGGCGACGCGCCCGTCGATTGGGCCGAAGCGAGTGCACGTCAGGCGGTGCAGAGGCAACAGGCCGTTCCGGCACCGCGGCCACCGCAGAAAACCGCCGCGCCGGTGCAGACCGGGATGCCCGCTCATACCACGCCCGCGAATGCGCCGCGGCAACCGGCTGCTGCGCCACGACGGCCGCCTGTGCGGTTGCGGGCGGCCGTTG
>JBCDEN010000220.1:0-6500 GCA_039179715.1 Pseudomonadota bacterium | reverse complement strand
TCGGGATCGATGTCGGCGACCGTTGGAGCGACCTATCGGCAGTGGCGCAAAAGCATCTCGGTGACAAGGATCTGATCTTTGTTTCCCTGCATTACCTCATGGCGCTCGTGGCCAATGGCGACAGGGCTGCGGCGCAGCAACTTCAGGACGGATTGCGGGACTGGTCCGGCCTCAACGGGACGCAGGCGCGGATCTGCGCCGATGTCGGCCTTGCGATTGCCGACGGTCTGCAAAAGGCCCGCGACGGCGATTTCGCCGCCGCCGTTGCCCGCATGGAGCCCGTGCGCTACAGCCTGAACCGGATCGGCGGCAGCGCCGCGCAGCGCGATGTCTTCATGATGATCATGCTGGACGCGGCCAGGGCCAGCCACGATGCCCTAAAGGCACGGGCGCTGTTTGCGGACAGGCTGGGGGACAAGGTGCATTCCAGCTGGACCTGGAAAAACTACGGCGGCATTCTTGAGACCATGGGGCGGACGAACGAAGCCGCCCGGGCGCTGGAGAAATCCCGCACGGCTCTGGCGCGGTGACATAGATACCCTTAAGGAATTGTATCGGTGCCCACTTGTAGCGGGCCGGCAGCCAGCGGTTAAATCTGGTGATCGCGTGCCTTGACGAGTGCCCGTCTAGGGCAAAGGTCCCTGCCCGTCTTGAAACTTCTCTCGAGCAGTTCGACCCGCCTCTCCTTCGAACCATCAGACCCGCAGAGCAATTCGAGTTTGCGCGGGGCTACTCCAAAATATCCGAAGGTACCGTCAATCCAGGCCGTTTCCAGTGCCTGACGATAGCCCTTCTCTTCCACCTCGTCGGACCGCGCACCGGCCGGGACGAGCAATACGCCGGGGCGTTTGCGCTGAAGCGATCCTTCCGGATCATCGAGCTGATCATAGGCCCATCCCCAGCTCCAGACGCGATCGACCCATCCCTTGGTCATAGACGGCATGCCCCACCAGAACAGCGGGAAAACAAGGCAGATCGCGTCGGCCCGGGCGATCCTGGCCTGTTCCTGCACCACGTCTTCCATCGCGCTGGTATCGCCGTCCGCTTCAGCGTCGGCCATTGTCCAGCGCGGGTCGAACCTCTCGGCATGCAGATCCGCGAGTTCCACCGAGTTTCCGGCGGACTGCGCCCCTTCCATGAAGGATTTTGCAACAGCCGCCGAGAACGACTCAGGGTTCGGATGATCCAGAACAGTCAGTATGTGCACGGGCAATCTCCAGTCTCGACTTGAGGTCACGAAAAACGTGCCAAGACCAGATGCCAACTGCTCTGATCCTGCTCACAGACGCTGGTTCTAGGGCCTCAGGTTAACTTGAGATCAAGCGGAAAATGTGCTGGGACCGCTTCCTGAGCACAGGCAGAGGGAAACTCAATCGGCACTCAGTGCCTTCGTCACAGGACGCGCTGAGCGCTCAGCCAGGCCTGCCTGATGTAGGGATGACCGGCGTGGAGACCGACATGCAGGAGGTCGGCGCGCTTGCCGACCGCGATCTCTCCGCGATCACGCAAACCGGACACCTCAGCCGGGTTGAGCGATACCGTTCTGATGGCCGTTGGAAGAGCCTCGTTGAAGTCATCACTGAAGGCGATCATGAAAGCCGCATCCAGCATGGACCGGGGGACATAGTCGGAGGCAAGAATATCAACTAGCCCTTCCGCCATCAGGTCCTTGACGGCGGCGTTGCCGGATTGCGAGCCGCCGCGCAGCACATTGGGCGCACCGCCAACCACGTGCATGCCGTAGCTCTTCGCCTTGCGCGCCGCTGCCAGCGTGCACGGGAACTCGGACACCGTGACACCTTCGGCCAGCGCTTCGTCGACGTGATGCAGTTCGGTGTCGTCGTGGCTGAGCAGAGGCAGGCCGCGTTCGCGGGCGAGCGCAATGACCGCCGGGCGCACCTTCGCGCTGATGTCGTCGGAGAAATTCAAAAGACCCCGCACCGACTTTTCCGCTTCCATGCGTGTTTCGCCTGTATCGGCCATGCGCCGCTGCATATAGGCTTCGATGTCCTTGCTCTGACGCCGGCCCGGAAGATGTTCCATGACGGAGACCATGCGCACGATCGGCTTGCCGATGTTTTCCGCCGTCAGCCGCGCGGTCTCCGCGTCGGTGATCTCGCAGCGAAGATGCACGAAATGCTCTGTGCGGAACAGGCCCGCCGCCTGGGCCTCCTCAATCGCGTCGACCATGGGGCCCAGCACTTCGCGGCGCTCCGGCCTGGTGACCGTGGCACCGACGCAAAGGCTGTCGAACACCGTGGTGATGCCGCTGCCGATGATCTGCGCGTCATGCGCCAGGGCCGCGCGCAGCGGGTCCCACTTCACATGCGCGCGCGGATAGACGTGTTTTTCGAAATGGTCGGTGTGGATGTCGACCAGACCAGGGATCAGGTAGTCCCCTTCCAGATCCTGACCGGCCCGAGGTGAAATGCCCGTGTCGATTGCCACGATCCGGCCACCGGCGATCGACACGTGCCCCAGAACAACCTCATCGGCGAGGACGATCCTGGCGTTCTTGAGAACGGTCAATTCGCTTCCCGTCGGCAGGGTCTTGTCGGCAAATGTCATGGCTCACTCCGGCATGGCAGACGACCCGCATTATGCGTGTCGCGCGGTGTTTGTTCAGGAAAGTGGTCTTTACCTCCCTAATGAACCACCAATTGTGACAGTTCGGGGAAGAGATCGTGACATCCCGACCGCATCGGTCCCGAACACGCATCGCACCCGGAACACGCTCTTTTACCGCACCATGGTCAGTCTGTTCCAGTCGGCATAGTCGGGCGAACCTTCCCGGCGGATTTCGCCCTGATAGCCGTATTCCACCATATGCACCATCACGGAGGCATCGTCAGCCAGAATGACGGCATAGCTCTCGTGCAGATCTGAAGCGCACAGGTTTTGCGGGTTGCGGAAGTCCGGCCATCCGGCATGATTGGTCCCGCGTGGCGCGCTGAACGGCACCCCGTGGAAAGACCCGCACAGCGGCAGATGGCAATGGCCGTGGAAAATATGCCGGATCCTGGATTTGTGTGTCCCGACAATGTCACCGAAGGCGTCCGCATCCTGCAACATGATCTTGTCCATCGGTGCAATCCCCGTCGGAACGGGGTTGTGATGCATGAAGAGAAAGACAGAGCCCGGTGCTCTGCTCAGCTCCGCGTCGAGCCAGCGCAGACGTTTTTCGCATAAATGTCCGGCATGAGACTGCGGCCCCCAAGTGTCGAGAAGGATCGCGCGGCCGCCCGGAAGATCCAGCACCGACTGGACAAAGCCATTTTCATCGACACGTTCGGGAAACACCGAGGCGAAGATATCGCGTTCGTCGTGATTGCCGATGCACAGGGATATCGGGACCGGCGACGTGGCGATCAGGTCCTTGAGCCGAAGGTAGTCGGCGCGATCGCCCCAGTCGGACAGGTCGCCGGTTATGATCATCGCGTCCGCATCCCGATGATGGCCGATCGCATGATCGAGCGCTTTCTTGAAATTGTCGTTCGGTTCGCGTCCACCGATGGTTTCACCGGGCGTGGTCAGGTGAATGTCGGTCAGCTGAAGAAGTTTCACGTCTTCCTCCGATTGTCGTTCTGATTGAACTGCCGCCCGCTCACACGGGCAGCAGCACGTCTCGCAAAGAAGCCTGATCAGTTGGACGGCAGCAGGTCCTGAACTTCTTCTGTGAGCTCTTCCTGCAGTTCGCCCATGTCCTCGAATTCACCGGTCACGATGCCCTCGATGCCGTCATAGATCACTTGAGTGATCGCAAGGCCATTGTCGCCCGGGTAGGCTTGCCAGTCGCGCAGCAGCGGCAGCTGGCGCACGGCCGTGTCCTTGTTCGGGTTCTGCGTGTAGAAATCGGCAAGAATGACTTCGTTGGCGGCCTTGTTCGGCGGCATGTAGCCGGTTGTGCGGGCAACATCAGCCGCCCCTTCACCGGACGTGATGAATTTCAGCCATTTCCAGGACGCGTCCAGAACTTTCGGATCGTCGCTGGAGGAAACCAGCATGGCGGCGTTGCCACCGGCCGGAAGGCCCATCGGACCGCTCGCGACCAACCCAGGATACTCGTTGGTTTTGAGTTCGAAGTCGCCCTTGGCGCGCTCGACCGCGCCCAGGGCCGAGGTGGACCAGAACATCATGCCGATCTCACCGGCAGAGAAGGATGCAAGAGCCGCCTTCCATTCGATGTTCTGCATGTCGCAGCCGCGGAAAAGACCTTTCATGGTCTCAAGGGCCTTCAGGCCTTCCGGCGATGCAATCTGGATCTCGGTGCCTTCCATGGTCGCCTTGTCCTGCGACCACATCAGCGCCTGCAGGAACCAGTTGCCGGTGATGTTCCAGCCCCAGAACATCGGGTTCCTCACGCCCGCTTCGCGCAGCGTACCGCATACCTCGACAACTTCGTCCCAGGTTTTCGGCAGCTGATCGGCGGACGTTATGCCGGCCTTTGCCATGACGTCCATGTTGTAATAGCCGACCGGAAGAGAGACGGAAAACGGCAGGCCGTAGATATCGTCATTGAACGTGCCGAGTGTCAGCATGGCGTCGTGATAACCGTCCTTGGCGAAGTCTTCCTCTTTCAGGATGAACGGTTCAAGCGACTTGGCGATGCCCTTTTCAACGAGGATCGCCTGACGGTTGAGGCCCTGCATGGTGACGTCGGGCAGCGTGCCGGCAACAGCCTCGCGCAGGATGGTGTTGGTGCCGTCCTCGTAGGATTCGTAGGTTGCGCGGATCTTCACGTCGATGTTGGGATGCTGCTCCTTGAACTTGGGCAGGATCTTTTCATAGGTCACATCGAACAAGTGGCTGTAAGGATAAGCGAATTCGATGGTGATCGTGTCTTGTGCGTGTGCAGCGGAGGCCGCAAGCAGCATTGCTATTGCGGTGAGGGTCTTTTTCATGGAACTCTCCGTCTGTTGCCGGGGGAACGGCAGGTCGCCAAACTCGCCCGTCCCCATGTGATCCCTTCAAGGGGATTTCGGTGATGGGACCGCCTGAAGGCGGTCCCGCAATTCGGCCGGGTCATTTCATTCCCGACAGGGTGACACCTTCGATGAAGCGCCGCTGCGCAATCATGAACGCCACGATCAGGGGCGCGACGATGATGGTCGCGGTCGCCATCATCGGCCCGAAGTTGTCGCCATCCGCATCGCCCTTGAATTCGCGAAGCCCGAGAGGCGGCGTGAACAAGGACCGGTCGCCCGTGACAACGATGCGCGGCCAGAAATAATCGTTCCAATGGGCAACGACCGAGAAGATCGCAAAGGCCAGAAGCGCGGGGATCGCCGTCGGCAGCATCACGTTCCAGATGATGGAGAACTCGCTCATGCCGTCCATGCGCGCCGCGTCGATCAGATCGTCGGGAACGGTCATGAAGAACTGCCGCATGAGGAAGATGCCGAAGACCGAAATCGTCCACGGGATGACAAGCGCGGCGTAGGTGTTGGTCAGGCCGAGTTTGGCCAGCATGATGTAGAGCGGAAGCGCGATCGCGTGGACGGGGATGAGCAGGCAGAAGAGCACCAGGCCGAAAACGGCTTCCCGTCCCCAGAACCGCAGCTTGGCAAGCGCGTAGGCGCAAGGCAGCGCGACAAGCACCTGGATGAAGAAGATCGACGCCGTTACTACCACACCATTGAAGAGGTAGCGGACCAGCGGCGCTTTTTCGAATGCCGTCGTGTAGTTGTAGATGACCGGCGTCACCATGCAGTCGGCGGCATCCCTGCCGAGCTTGATGCAATAGTCGTCCCGGAACAGTTCCTGCATTCCGAAGAACCCGCCCGTGTTCTGCATGATCTCGGCCGGGCTTTTGAAGCTGTAGCTCAGCATCACGTAGAACGGCAGCAAAACGATCAGGCTCCCGAGGATCAGGACGGCATGCTTGATCGTCTCAGCCGCCGAAAACCGAAAGGCGGGAAGGGAAATGGTGCTCGTGGCCGGAAGGCTCGCGTCGCTCATGTGTAATGCACCCTTCTTTCAACGAGCCAGCGCTGCATCAGCGTGAGGAACATGACGAAGGCAAGGAAGACCACGGTTATTGCGGCTCCAATGCCCATCAGGTTCTGCTGGATCGCCTTTTCGTAGATTGCGAACATCATCACGTAGACCGATTTCGACGGACCTCCGCCTTGCGGATAGAACGCCTCGACCGTGTCGAAGACCTGGAAGGAGCGGATGAAGGAAATCGTGACGACAAAGACGGTCGTCGGGCCGAGCATGGGCCAGGTGACCAGGCGGAACCGGTCCCAGGCCGTCTCGGCCCCGTCCATCTCGGCGGCGTGATAAAGTTCGCGCGGCACGCTTGTCAGCCCGGCAAGGTAGAGCACCATGTTGAAGCCGAAGCCCTGCCACACACCGATGAAGGCCACGGTCCAGATCGCGTAGTCGCGATCGGTCAGCCAGAGCGGGAAGCCGCGCTCGCACCCCCTGGCATACCAGGGCCAGGCCTCTAGAAACGAGCCACAGCCGCGCTCCAGCGTGGAGTTGACGATGCCGATCGT
>JBCDEN010000637.1:0-2915 GCA_039179715.1 Pseudomonadota bacterium | reverse complement strand
CGGATGGGCGGACGTGACCGACTACTTCCTGACCAACAACATTTCCGGTGCCTGGATCGGTTCGTGGTTCGTCAATCAGCAGCGCTGGGCGGATCTGCCCGACCACCTGAAACAACTCGTCCTGGCCGCCACCGAGGCCGGCCATACCTACCGGAACCAGTGGTACTGGGGCGGCGAAGCGCGTCTGCGTGCGACAGGTGACAAGCTGCAGCTCCGCACCGTTCCGGCTGCCGAATGGGCCGAGGTTGAAAACGCGGCGAAGGATTTCTGGAAAGAGATCGCTGCGGAAGGCGAGTTGCAGGCGAAGATCATCTCGATCTTTGAGGAATACAATTCTGTCATCAACCAGGCAGGACCTCCCTACAACTTCGGTTAAGGTCCAACCAGACCGGTCCCGGGGGCGTGGGTCCCCGGGACTGACAATTCCAACGAAGATGACCTGACAACATGAACTTGCGGAACACCAAACATGCCTGGCAACCTGACCTTTGACGCATTGAAGACGCTGGTCTCATCCGGCGAGATCGATACGGTGCTTGCGTGTATCGTCGACATGCAGGGACGGTTGATGGGCAAGCGTTTCCATGCCCAGCATTTCGTCGACACTGCCTATGACGAGACCCATTGCTGCAACTACCTTCTGGCGACAGACATCGAGATGTACACGGTCGAGGGTTACGCGGCCACGAGCTGGTCGGGCGGCTATGGCGACTACGTGATGAAGCCGGACCTGTCGAGCATCCGAAAGGTTCCCTGGCTGGAAGCCACGGCCATGGTGATGTGCGATGTCCAGGATCATCACACCCACGAGGACGTTCCGCATTCTCCGCGGGCAATGCTCAAGGCGCAGGTCGCCCGGCTCGCCGATATGGGACTGACGCCGATCATGGCGACAGAACTGGAATTCTTCCTGTTCGAGAAAAGTTTCGACGAGATCCGCAAGGAGGGCTTTCGAGATCTCGAGCCGATTTCCGGCTACAACGAAGATTATCATATTCTGCAGACGACCAAGGAAGAGGACGTACTGCGTCCGGTCCGCAACGGCCTTTACGGCGCGGGCATTCCGGTCGAGAACACCAAGGGTGAAGCCGAGACCGGGCAGGAAGAGCTCAACATCAAGTACGCGCCTGCACTCGATACGGCCGAGTATCACACCATTGCCAAGCACGCGGTCAAGGAGATCACCTGGGCGAAAGGACGGTCGGTGTCGTTCCTTGCCAAGTGGCGCAGCGACAAGGTCGGCTCGTCGTCGCATGTGCACCATTCGCTGTTCGACAAGAAAGGCAAGAACGTCTTCTGCGACGACAAGGCGGAGCTCGGCATGTCGGACATGATGCGCCATTATCTTGCCGGCCTGATCAAATATGCCCCGGACTACACTTATTTCCTGGCGCCTTACATCAATAGCTACAAGCGCTTCCAGAAAGGCACCTTCGCGCCGACCAAGACGGTCTGGTCGGTCGACAACCGGACGGCCGGATTCCGCCTGTGCGGTGAAGGCACCAAGGCGCTCCGGGTCGAGTGCCGGATCGGAGGATCGGATCTCAATCCCTATCTTGCGCTGGCTGCGCTGATCGCTGCCGGCATCAAGGGGCTGGAGGAAAAACTGCCGCTCGATCCACCGGCGACCGGCGATGTCTATGAGAACCGCCGGGCCCGGGAGATCCCGCATACCCTGCGCGATGCGCGCGAAACGCTGCGCAAGTCGAAGTTCCTGCGCGAGGCGTTTTCCGATGCGGTGATCGATCATTATGCACGCGCGGCAGAATGGGAAATCGAGGAGTTCGACCGGGCGGTCACGGACTACGAAATCGCACGCGGATTCGAACGAGCATAAAACTGTGAAAAGTGCCCTGGCCCACCCCTCATCCTGAGGAGGACCGTCAGGTCCGTCCCGAAGGGTGGGCGGCGTATTTTCTGTCCTTGGGGCCCATCTTTCGAGACAGCGCTTGCGCGCTTCCTCAGGATGAGGGGCCGGGGCGGTCAGGACGAAGAAAACGAGAGCCAACCACTTTCAACACACCGCACGGAAAGATGCGGCATGAGAGGTTTCAAATGTCAGATGTGATCAAGCTGGTCTCGCCCGTTGACGGGTCGGTTTATGCGGAGCGTCCTGCGCTGGACGAGGCCGCTGTCGAAAGGGTCGTATCGGCTGCCAGAAGCGCGCAGGCCGGCTGGGCGGCCACCCCGGTTGCCGAAAGGGTTGCCTTGTGCCTGAAGGCTCTGGATGCGCTGAAGGCGATGAACGACGATGTCGTGCCGGAACTTGCCTGGCAAATGGGCCGTCCCGTGCGCTATGGCGGTGAGCTTGGCGGCACCATCGAGCGCACCGAATATTGCGCCTCCATTGCAGCCGAAGCGCTGGCCGATATCGAGCGGACCGACAAGCCGGGCTTCAAGCGCTACCTGCGGCGCGTGCCGCTCGGCATCGTCATGGTGATCGCGCCCTGGAACTATCCGTTCATGACGGCCATCAACACGATCATGCCCGCCCTGATGGCCGGGAATGTTGTCGTGCTGAAACACGCTGCGCAGACGCTTCTGGTCGGTGAGCGCCTTGCACAGGCTTTTGAAACGGCAGGCCTACCCAAGGGCGTTTTCCAGAACATCGTGCTGACGCATGCGGGCACCGAGAAGCTGCTCGGGTCCGGCCTGATCGATCATGTCAATTTCACCGGCTCGGTCGCCGGTGGCCGGGCCATCGAAAAGGCACTGGCGGGCACGTTCGCAACGCTCGGGCTTGAGCTTGGCGGCAAGGACCCGGCCTATGTGCGTTCCGACGCCGATCTGGATTATGCCATCGGCAACCTTGTCGACGGTGCCTTCTACAATGCCGGACAATGCTGCTGCGGCATCGAACGCGTTTACGTGCACGAGAGCCAGTTCGACAGGTTCGTGGACGGATTTGTCGACCT
>JBCDEN010000745.1:0-2268 GCA_039179715.1 Pseudomonadota bacterium | reverse complement strand
TAAAAACCCATTGTTACCCGGAAGGTTGTCTCCCGCACGCGCGCACCGTGCAAGAATGATAGATCAAGTAATTGATAAAAATCATAAAAAATAAAAACAATGACGTTTAGGTCAATTTCTTCTTGCATTCCATGTTTGAAGCTGGGAGTGTCCGCTGCAGCAAAGTTCCCATATGGTAAGCGAAAGGCTCGCCGCGTCCGCTACGGCTGCGGAGCTCTTTTCAGCCACTCGATGCATTTGGAGGAAGTCTCATGACGGCGGCAATGGTTGGATGGGCGCACATGCCCTTCGGCAAGCATGCGGAAGAAACCGTTGAAAGCATGATCGTCAAGGTGGCTGTCGGTGCCATCCATGACGCAGGCATCGGACCGGAAGATGTCGACGAAATTCTGCTGGGTCACTTCAATGCCGGCTTTTCGGCACAGGACTTTACCGCTTCCCTGGTGCTGCAGGCCGATCCGGCCCTCCGGTTCAAGCCGGCAACACGCGTCGAAAATGCATGCGCGACCGGTTCTGCTGCCGTTCATCAGGGTGTCCGTGCGATTGCATCCGGGGATGCGCGTATCGTCCTCGTTGTCGGCGTGGAACAGATGACGACAACGCCGGGTCCCGAGATCGGCAAGAACCTCCTGAAAGCCTCCTATCTCAAGGAAGAGGGCGACATCCCGGCGGGCTTTGCCGGTGTCTTCGGCAAGATCGCCGATGCCTATTTCCAGAAATTCGGCGACCAGTCCGACGCCCTAGCAAAGATTGCCGCCAAGAACCACAAGAACGGCACCGGCAACCCCTATGCCCAGATGCGCAAGGATCTCGGTTTCGAGTTCTGTCGTGCCGAAAGCGAAAAGAACCCGTTCGTGGCCGGTCCGCTGAAACGCACGGACTGCTCACTTGTCTCTGACGGTGCGGCGGCGCTTGTCCTGACGGATACGGCAACCGCGCTCGGCATGAAAAAGGCGGTTGCCTTTCGCGGCATGGCGCATGTGCAGGACTTTCTGCCGATGTCGCGCCGCGATATCCTGAAATTCGAGGGCTGCTCCAAGGCCTGGGGCGAAGCGCTCGGCGATGCCAATCTGGCGCTCGACGACCTGTCTTTCGTTGAGACTCATGACTGTTTCACCATTGCCGAACTGCTCGAATACGAAGCCATGGGCCTGACTTCGGAAGGCGAGGGCGCAAGGGCCATTCTGGAGGGCTGGACAGAGATGGACGGCAAGCTGCCGGTCAACCCGTCCGGCGGCCTGAAATCAAAAGGCCATCCGATTGGCGCAACCGGCGTTTCCATGCATGTCCTGACCGCCATGCAACTCACCGGCTCAGCCGGCGACATCCAGGTGAAGGACGCGGAAATCGGCGGCATCTTCAACATGGGCGGCGCAGCAGTCGCCAACTTTGTTTCGGTCATGCAGGCGATGCGGTAGGCATTGAGCGATGTTCAGCAGAAAACCGGCGGCTTCGCCGGTTTTTCTGTCTGTGACCGGAGGCGTTCATCGGTCTTGGCCCGGTTTGGCCCAAGTCGGGCCAAGACAATGTTTCTCGGCTTGATCATCAACTCTGTGCCTCTCCGGTCCCGGATCTCCGCGTTGCTGCGTCCGGGATGACGAAGGCGCAATTGGAAAGCGCAGATGTCTCCCCTTCCTCATCCTGGCATTCGTCCCGCCTCCCTCTGAATGCGGACGTTGAATCTGGTGAGGCCCTGGTAAACCCTCTCTCTCGTCATCCCGACCGGGCGCAGCGCGAGCCGGGACCGGAGAGCCCGGTGCTTCGCCTGGCCAGATTGAAGAACGAGAAGCAAGCATCTGTCGGACAAAGGCCTTCCGCCTCGTTCAAGCCGGATTGACAAGTCCATGAACACGAGATCGCCTTGCAAGCCCCGACTTATGCGCGAAGCGGACCAAAGCCTGCTCGCTCTGCATAGATTGTTGGAAAGTTGTCCTGAACATGTCAGCTTACGGGAGATGGCGAACCGAAACACAGACACGGGCCTCTGCAAGATATGACCGAGCCGTCGGCTGACGAGGTTACGCCGTCGAACGGCGAAACACGCATCAACCGGGATTGGGCCCGGTCCCTCAGCCTGCTCGTGATTTGTATCGGCATCGTCGCCGCGTCGGTGTACGGCGTCCAGTTAGAACCCAGCAGCTACATTGATCACCGCTTTCACAGCGGTTCATTCATCATGCTGCCCGTTTTTTCGGTTCTTTCCGTTTTCGTTCTCTACCGGTGTTTTGTTCCCTGGGGCGCGCCTGTGCGGATCAACGTGGATGGTTT
>JBCDEN010000687.1:0-2614 GCA_039179715.1 Pseudomonadota bacterium | reverse complement strand
GCGACATTTGCGGCGAGCGCGGCCACCCAGCTGTTCGGCCGGCAGCTGCTGCGGGACCTCAAGGTTCTGAAAGCGCGCTGGATGCGGCTGCTGCCGCCAGTCCTGATGATTGTCCTTTTCGTGTCGCTGCGCCGGTTCGTGGATCATGAGGTCAATATCACCGGCTATGTGCAGGACTGGTTCGTGGCCGCGAACCGCATCGTGGTGCTGGGTCTGGTGACCTGGGTGATCTGGCTGTTCTTCATGGCCCTGTCGGAATGTTTCGCCAGGACGGGGCTCGTGTCGCGCCGCGAGATCGATGTCAGCCTGCTGCGTATCCTTGGCGGCGTCGCGGCGATTGTTGCAGGCATTGCCGTGATCGTCAGCGGGCTCCGCGATCTCGGGGTCGACGCGGTTCCGCTGATCGCCGGTCTGGGCGTCGGCGGTCTTGCCGTCGCGCTGGCCATCCGCCCGACCCTGGAAAACCTGATCGGCGGTCTGATCATCCATTCGGACCGGCCTGTTCGGATCGGAGACTATTGTTCGGTCGGCGGGATCTCCGGCAATGTCGAGACGATCGGCGTGCGCTCCACCCAGATCCGGGCGCTCGATCGCACGCTCGTTTCCATTCCCAACTCGAGACTGGCCGATATGGACATCGTCAACTGGGCCAAATGCGACCGGATGCTGATCAACGAGACCCTGAACATGCGCTTTGAAACATCGCCCGACCAGATGAGGCATGTCCTGTCGGCCATTCGCCACATGCTCCACGCCCATCCGAAAGTGGATTCCGAAACGATCCGGGTCCGCTATCTCGGTCCGGTCGCGTCCTCCAGGGAAATCGGTGTCAGGATCCACATCAAAACACGTGAATGGAACGAATTCTATGCCGTTCGCGAAGACGTCTTCCTGCGGATAGATGACCTGGTCGAGCGCTCCGGCGTCGGCTACGCCTTCCCCTCCCAAACGCTGTACCTGGCGCAGGACCGGCTTCCGGATCAAGAGCGCGGTGCCGCGGCCGAAACGGAGGTCAATGCGTGGCGGAGCGAGAACCGCATGCCTTTCCCCGTCCTGGACCGGCAGACGATTGCGGATCTGGAAGGGACCCTCGACTATCCGCCTGTCGGCTCAAACGGCTTCGTTCACGGAGAACAGCTGACAGAACCGGTTGCCGAACCTCTCTCGAGCGAAGAAGAGCCGGAAGCTGAAAAGGAACGGCTGCGAAGCTGACGGCCGTTGGCGCTTGCCGGGGGAGGCCGCGGGCTTATCGCCCGATGCTCTAAGACCTTGCGGTTTGCGGCTCGGTCCGTTCCGGCAATTGCGGTTGCAACGCGCCGGCAAGGCCGTCTTCAGGTGTGATTTCAAGCTGGTTGAGAATGGAGCCAACGGCTCCGCAGTTCGCGCAATCACCATTGCAGACCTTGCGGCTTGCTTTTGGCGCGATGGAATCGTCAGTGCTGCGACAAGCCATGGCTGTGCATCTCCCTCGGTATTCAAAACGAATTCCGTGTCCCTCTTACATTTGAATAGAAGACCGGGGATCAAATAAAATCAATACTAATTACTACGTATTTCAAGTATTGGAATGATTCCAGATTATATTTATTCTAATTAAAAACTACGCCTGGGCAAATAAACAAGTTATGACTGCATGTGTGAAGCAGGCGCGACCCTCCCGCGAGACAGCCGGCAAAGTCCGGGACGGTCTTGTGCCGTTGCACCAGAACGGCCGCGCTGGACCACATCAAACGCATTTTTACCAAACCGCCGGACCCTGTTTCCCGATCTGCAGGATCAATTGAGCACTGCGCTTCCCACCAGTATCCGGACGGGCTGCGATGGCGGGCCAACGCAAGTGGACAATCAGGAACATGTCCGACGCTCCGCAAAAATTCCGGACGCGACGAGAGTTTCGCCTGGGCGGTCCGCGGGCCTGTTGCGTCGCGCAGAGCGATGCGGTGTATCGGGCAAGCGGCGCAACGCTGCCGATGGGCTGCTTTCCTTCACCCGAAGGGCCGGTCTCCTTTGCCCGCTGACATCGTTGGATCGCACGTGTGGTGGGTTAGGCCGTTCCGGAGCCCGTGAACTTCAGGGACCGTTTCACCGGTTTGTTTGTTTTCGATTTGCTGTCCGTCAAAATGTCCAGCTGTTTGGCGAGCTGTGTCACGCTTTCCAGGAAGATCGACGGATTTTCTCCCTCGCACAGCACCACTGCGCTCATTTGCCGTGTCAGACCGTCATTTGCCCGTTCGGCCTTCAGGAGGCGCATGAAGTGGCTTTCGTGATGCGCGAGCATTTTCCGGCAACACGGACATGTCGGATCGATGAAATCGAAACTGGTCTTGCGCGTGCATCTGAGCGCGCGAATGCAGTTCATGACCTCCTGGGCGGTGCGGAGCCCGTGTTGCGGGCCAAGCTCGCGCACGCTCATGGAAAAGGCTTCCTCCCAGGCATGGCTGCCGGGGTTTGCATAGGTCATGCAGAATAGCCTGAGCACTTGCAGCACCAGGACTTCGTCCTGCGAAAGGCCGGCCCCCGTGACGGTTTCCCGTGCCGGCTGGCAGCTCTTGCGATTTTGTTGATGTGTCAAAGCCTTTTCCTGTCGTTGATGCGGGCCGGTGCGCCGTTTGGC
>JBCDEN010000046.1:0-11800 GCA_039179715.1 Pseudomonadota bacterium | reverse complement strand
GCTGCGTCGCCATCGGTTTGGTCGGCGTGACTTCGAGTTTTCCCGGTCGGCCCTGCTGGTGAAATTGCAGTGCTTCCTGGTCGGTAAAACTGATGCTTGTTTTCGGCGAAGGCTTATCGATGGACATGTCGCGGGCGTTTCCTCTGCGTCGCACTTCTTGATGAGGCGGGGACCCGACCTTATCCCCTGGAAAATGAAGCCTCAAGCCAAGATGCCATACCCCTTTTGTGGAATGACGGCCAAGGTTTGCTACGTATTTCAAATGAGTGAGCAGAGCGCGCAGAAAATCGCCCCGGCTGACCAGAAGGTCACGCCGATGATGGCCCAGTTCATGGAGATCAAGACCGCCAATCCGGACAGCCTGCTGTTCTACCGGATGGGCGATTTCTACGAACTGTTTTTCGAAGACGCGGAAGTGGCCTCGCAGGCACTCGGCATCACGCTCACCAAACGCGGCAAGCACCAGGGCGCGGATATCCCCATGTGCGGCGTGCCGGTCCATGCCGCCGACGATTACCTGCAAAAGCTGATTGCCAAGGGGCACAGGGTCTCCGTCTGCGAACAGACCGAAGACCCCGCCGAAGCCAAGAAGCGCGGTTCGAAATCCGTGGTTCGCAGGGACGTGGTGCGGCTGGTGACGCCGGGCACGCTCACCGAAGAACGTCTTCTGGATGCGGGCGCAAACAACTACCTGATGGCGCTCACGCGGCTGAAAGGCGGATCTTTGGGCAACGATGCCGTATTCGGTCTGGCCTGGATCGACATGTCGACGGGCTCCTTTCAGGTGTCGGAGACGGATCAGCAGCGCCTTGCCGCCGACCTGGCGCAGGTCGCACCGCGTGAGCTGATCCTTGCGGATACGCTTTTGCAGGAAAGCGAGCTTCGTCTTGTCGCCGAACAATCGGGAAGCGCCCTGTCACCGGTGCCGCGGGCCTTTTTCGACAGTTCCACGGCCAGCGACCGGCTCGGCCAGTATTTCGGCGTGAAGACGCTTGACGGCTACGGCACGTTCAGCCGGGCGGAACTCTCGGCCGCCGCCGGGATCCTCTCCTACATAGAGCGCACTCAGCTGGGCGAACGCCCGCCGCTCGACCCGCCCGTGCGCGAGGCGGGTGCGGGGCGCATGCTGATCGATCCGGCGACGCGGGCCAATCTCGAGCTTGCGCGCACACTGTCCGGAGAAAAGCAGGGATCTCTGCTCGCCACCATCGACCGAACCGTCACCGGAAGCGGTTCGCGTCTGCTCGCAAGCCGTCTTGCTGGTCCGCTTGTCAATGTCGACGCTATCCAGCAAAGGCATGATTCCATTGCCTATTTCCTGGCGAATGAAATCATGCGGGAAGGATTGCGCCAGACACTGAAAGGCGCGCCGGACATGGCCCGCGCCCTGTCCCGGATCGCACTCAATCGCGGCGGACCGCGCGACATCCTGAGCGTCGCGCAGGGGCTTGCGGCCGCCCGCACGGTTCTCGACCAGACCCGGATCGGAGACATTCCTTCCGAAATCACGGACGCCCGTCGAAGCCTTGAGCAGGCTCCGCACGACCTTGGTGAGCAGCTTGTTTCCGCGATCAAGGAGGAGCCGCCACTCTTGAAGCGGGACGGCGGGTTTGTCGCAACCGGATACAGTGCCGATCTCGATGAACTGCGCGCTCTGCGCGACGAAAGCCGCAAGGTGATCGCAAAGCTGCAGGCGGACTATTCCGAAGAACTCGGCCTGCGCTCGCTGAAGATCAAGCACAACAACGTGCTCGGTTGGTTCATTGAAGCTCCGACTGCGCAGACGGAAAAGCTGACCGCCGATCCGGCGCGGTTCATTCACCGTCAGACCATGGCCGGCGCCATGCGTTTCACCACCACTGAACTGGCGGATCTGGAATCCAAGATCGCCAGCGCGGGCGAGCGCGCCCTTGCGATCGAATTTGAGATTTTCGAGCAGCTGGCGCAGGCGATCATCGATGCAGGCGTCGCGATCAAGGCCGCCGCGCAAGGCCTCAGCGTTCTGGACGCTTCCGCGGCGCTGGCGAAGCTGGCCCAGGATGAAAACTATTCCAGGCCGGTTGTCGATGACAGCCGCGCCTTCGACATCAAGGGTGGCCGCCACCCTGTCGTGGAACGTGCGCTCCGGGCGTCGGGCGGTGACAGTTTTGTCGCCAATGACGCCAATCTCGGACCCGATGCATCCGAGGAAATCGGCCGTATCTGGCTGATTACAGGTCCGAACATGGCCGGTAAATCGACGTTTCTGCGCCAGAATGCCCTGATCGCCGTCCTTGCCCAGATGGGATCCTTCGTGCCGGCAACGGAGGCTCACATCGGCATCGTCGACAGGCTGTTTTCACGCGTGGGCGCTGCAGACGACCTTGCGCGGGGCCGGTCAACCTTCATGGTCGAAATGGTGGAAACCGCCGCCATTCTCAACCAGGCCGGCGACCGGTCACTGGTGATCCTCGATGAAATCGGACGCGGAACGGCGACCTTCGACGGCCTGTCGATCGCCTGGGCAACGATCGAGCATCTGCACGAGGTCAACAGGTCCCGGGCGCTGTTTGCAACCCACTATCACGAACTGACCGCGCTCTCGGCCAAACTCGAGCGGCTTTCAAATGCGACTGTCTCCGTCAAGGAGTGGAACGGCGAGGTCATCTTCCTGCACGAAATCGTACCCGGTGCAGCCGACCGTTCCTACGGTATCCAGGTCGCCAAGCTTGCCGGACTGCCCGCGAAAGTGGTCGAACGGTCGAAACAGGTGCTGAGCCAGCTTGAAGAACAGGATCGGCGGTCGCCAGCGGAAAGCCTGATCGACGAATTGCCACTCTTTGCCAGCATCGCGGCCGCACCACCCAGCGCGTCCAGTGCGGTCAATGAACCTGATCCGGTCGTCACAGCGCTCGACGAAATCGACCCGGACGACATGACGCCGAGGGATGCGCTCGACGCGCTTTACCGGCTGAAGACGCTGCAGACGCGCGGCGGGAACTAACCGCTCTTTTTGCGTGACCCGGCCTACAAGTCCGATTAGGCTGTCCAAACCTGCCTGATCCTTCCATGTGCGGCGATTCCGACAATGTATTCCCTTTCGCAACTCCCCCAACAGGTGTTGCTGATCATGCTGTTGCAGTTCATCAAGAGCCTTGGCGCGTCTGCGCTGATACCGCTGATGAGCTTCTTCATCATTGAAGGTCTCGGCTCCAGTCCCTGGCAGGTCGGGTTCTATACGGGTCTGGTGATGCCGCTCACCCTGATTGCAAACCGGTGGGCGGGAGAACGGCTCGATCACGGGTTTCCGGTAAAAAGGCTGCTTCTGATTTCCATAACGGCATTCATCCTGGCGACCGCGCTGCTGACGCGCGTCTCCGGGCTGGTGATGCTGGTCCTGCTCGTTGCGCCCCTGATGGGCCTCGCCAATATGGGGTCCGGCACGATTTTCACCTATGCGCGCCTTTATGCGGAGCGCAACGGACTTGACGTCGCGCGGATCAATTCATGGCTCCGCATGATGGTGTCCCTTGCCTGGATGATCGGGCCGGCGGCCTCCTTCACGCTGGTATCCCTGTTCGGATTTGCGCCAACGTTCGTGTGCGCATGTGTCATCGGCCTTTGTTTTCTTGTTCTCACGTGGCGCACGGTGCCCACCGGTTTCAGAACCGAGCGCACGCAAAAGCATGATGCCGGCAAGGAACCCGTCAATTGGCGCTTGCTGATTGCAGGGCTGACGTGCCTCGGTTTCATCATCACAAACACGCTCTTCGTCTCCGCGATGCCGCTGTTCTTCGTGAAGGAAATCGGTCTGCCCGGATCAACGCCCGGCCTGTCCCTGTCGGTCAAATGCATCGTCGAGGTGTTCATGATCTTCTGGTCCGTGCGCCTTGCCGAACGCATCGGGATCCGACAGGTTCTGATGGTGGCAGCCATTCTTGCGCCGACCAGCATGATCCTGTTCGCCCAGGTCACGGAATTCTGGCACGTCATGGCCGCTTCGGTGATCGAGGGCACGTATTACGGATTGTTTGCCGGGGTCTCGATCAGCTACGTGCAGAGCTTCGCGCCAGACCGGCCCGGTCGCGCAACGGCTGTTTACATGAACAGCCTGTTTCTGGGGGGCATGATCGGCAGCATCTCGATGGGCATTATTGCCAGTGCAACGGACTTCAAGACGGTGCTCTATGTTGCCGCAGGGTCATCTGTCGCCGCGCTTTTGATTTTGCTGGCAACACTTCGATTGAAATCGGGACCTGCTCAGGAAGCCGTCTGAACGCCGCCCGCCTTTGCAACCGAGAGCGCATTGGCCATGGCACCGGCAAATGACGTGCGGTCGTCCGGATTGAGGAAATTGCCCAGGTCGACGCTTTCGCCACGGCTCGTCAGCGTGATCTTCACGACGCCCTCATCCTCGATCCGGTCGATCGAAAGCCGCACCCAGAAGGGATTGAACCGGAACTCCTGATAGCGTTTTCCCGGGCCAACCTTTCGGATGATCAGATCGCTGCGGGAGACAATCACCTCTTCATGGGTCCGTGCGGACTTGTAATTCATGCGGAACGCAAACCAGAGCAGGGCGATGTCCAGTCCGAAAAAACCGAAGACCGGCCATGCCCCGATGCTCCAGAAGAGAATGCCGGCAACAAAGCTTATGGCACCGAAACACAGCATCAGGATCATGAACCCGTTCGGACCCAATGACCTGTGAGGTGTCAGGACGGCCGTGAAGAAAGGCTGGTCCAACTCAACAGTCCGATCATTATTCTCGGAATTCGGATTGTTCTCGCTCATGAGGTCTGATTATAGAGAGATCATGACCCAAGCAAAGAGCCACGCCGCCCGCAAATCCGAAAAACGGCCTGCCAAGGCAAAGCAGGCCAGGAAGAAAGCCCCTTCCGTGGACAATCCCGGAAAGGTGCTGAAACGTTCGCGCTACACCAAGGCCGAGACCTATTCGATTTTCCAAAGGTTCCACGCGGACAACCCCGAACCGGAAGGCGAACTCGACTATGTCAATGCCTTCACGCTGCTGGTTGCCGTCGTGCTTTCGGCGCAGGCGACCGATGTCGGCGTGAACCGCGCGACGAAGAACCTGTTCCAGATCGCAGACACGCCGGAGAAAATGCTGGCCCTTGGCGAGGATCGGGTACGGGAGGAAATCAGGACAATCGGCCTTTACAAGAACAAGGCGAAAAACGTCATCTTGTTGTCCGACCAGCTGATCCGGGATCACGCCGGCACCGTGCCCGAAGACCGCGAAGCACTCGAGAGCTTGCCCGGTGTCGGCCGCAAGACCGCCAATGTGGTGCTGAACATCTATTTCGGTCATCCGACAATTGCGGTCGACACGCATCTCTTCCGCCTCGGAAACAGGATCGGTATTGCGCCGGGCAAGACGCCGCTTGATGTCGAGATGGCCATGGAAAGAGCGGTTCCGAAGGAGTTTTCACTTCATGCGCATCACTGGCTGATCCTGCACGGGCGCTATATCTGCAAGGCGCGTAAGCCGGAATGCAGACGCTGCGTCATTTATGACCTGTGCAAGAGCCCCGAGAAGGAGCCGTTTGATGCGATTCCCGAGATTGCGCTGCGCACGCAAGCCTTGATCGAAAGGGGTGCCATCGCTTGAGTACGTCCAGCGGGCCCTTGCCGGAGAGCCGCCGCCTGAGTTTCCGGCCGCCAACGGTCGAAGATGCACCTTTCTACAACACGCTCATGAACGAGCCGGACTATCACCGCTTCATCGCTGATCGCGGTATTCGCTCGATTGAGGATGCCGCTGTCTTCATCAAGACGAAAACGCTGGCGCATTTCGCCGAGCACAGGGTCGGTCTGTGGCTTGTCGAACTGAAAGCGACCGGCGCTCCGATCGGCGCATGCGGGCTGGTGATCCGCGATGATCTCGACTGTCCGGATCTTGGCTACGCGTTCCTGGAGGAGGCTCGTGGCAAAGGCTATGCAAGGGAAGCAGCCGACGCTGTGCTGGGGTTCGTCAGGGAAAAGATGGATCTTCCTATGATCTGCGCGATCACGCATACGGAAAACGCGCGGTCATCCAGCTTGCTGCTCAAACTTGGGTTTGCCGCCAAGGGCCAGCGCTACCTCGCGGCCTATGACGATACATCCGACTATTTCGAGTATGAATTCGACCGCGACGGGGCGTGAGCGGAAAACGCCACGCGGTCAGCGCTTCTCGCGCACTCTGACGACCACGTCCACGCGCACGATCTCCATGCCCTCGGGGGCCTCCGGGATCTTGCCGATACCGACGCCTTCGCCGGGAATATCGATCACCCTGTTTTCGCCTTCGATGAAGAAGTGGTGATGATCGGAGACATTCGTGTCGAAATAGGTCTTGTTGCCATCGATCGCGACTTCACGAAGCAGGCCTGCCTCGGTGAACTGGTGAAGCGTGTTGTAGACCGTGGCAAGCGAAACGGGAACATCAGCGGCAACGGCTTCCTCGTGAAGAAGCTCCGCGGAGATGTGGCGGTCGCCTTTGGAGTAGAGCAATTCGGCCAGCGAGACACGTTGGCGCGTTGGCCGCAAACCAGCGGTCCGCAGTATGTCTGTCACATCCTTGCCGGTTGGCTCCAAAGCCGTGTGCGTCATCATTCCGGTATGTTCCAAGATTAAGTTCCTGTTACCAAAGCCTTTTTCAAACTCACCTTTTGCCAGACCAAGGCTTGTTCCAGTGCGGCTCCGCCTATATCTGCCATTTCTTGTGCCTAAAATGCAAGTTTTAACCGCACGTCACTCAAAAACACGGCGGTTATATTTAAGCTGTACTTTTGCTCAAAACTTACCTAATCGCCTTGAAATCCTCGAAATTTCACTCAAGTGACATCTTTCGAACACGGTTCCCCTGTGTTAGGAAGGCGCCGCAAACAGAACCCAAAACAAACCCGTTCCAACATGGGATCGTGGGTAGGAAGCAAGAAAACGGATCCTGAATGACCGAGCGCCGCTCCAGCTACGACTACGAAGATCTCCTCGCCTGCGGCCGCGGCGAGCTTTTCGGCCCGGGCAACGCCCAATTGCCGCTCCCGCCGATGCTGATGTTCGATCGTATCACGGACCTCTCCGAAACAGGGGGTGAATTCGACAAGGGATATGCGCGCGCCGAATTCGATATCAAACCGGATCTCTGGTTTTTCCCGTGCCACTTTCAGGGCAATCCGGTCATGCCGGGCTGTCTCGGACTGGATGCCCTTTGGCAGCTGACGGGCTTCGTGCTCGGCTGGCTGGGCCTGGAAGGAAAGGGCATGGCGCTTTCCACCGGCGAGATCAAGTTCAAGGGCATGGTCACGCCGGATGTGAAGCTGGTCGAATATGGCATCGACTTCAAACGCATCATGAAGGGCCGGCTGGTTCTGGGTATTGCCGACGGCTGGCTGAAGGCCGATGGCGAGCAAATTTACAAGGCAACGGATCTGCGTGTCGGCCTCGCAAAGACCTGAGGCCAAACTCATCAACTGCAAGAGACCGGCGTTTCTTTGTCTTGGGAGCGCCGGTTTGTGCATTATGTAAGGCAATGAGCCGAACGGCGGACAGAGGCTCGTGCCCCGGAAAAATTAGGAGACCGCAATGAGACGCGTTGTCGTCACCGGTATCGGAATCGTATCATCCATCGGATCGAACGCCCAGGAAGTGCTGGCCAGCCTCAGGGAAGGCAAATCCGGAATTCAGTTTGCCCCCGATTATGCGGAGCACGGCTTCCGCAGCCAGGTTCACGGCATGCCTGATGTCGATATCGCGTCCCTGATCGACAAGCGGCAACTGCGCTTCATGGGTGACGGCGCGGCCTACAACTACATTTCGATGCAGCAGGCGATCGCCGACAGCGGCCTGGAAGAAAACGACGTGTCCAACACGCGCACCGGGCTGATCATGGGATCCGGCGGTCCGTCCACCAAGAACCTGTTCCAGGCGCACCAGATCGTTCTTGAAAAAGGCGCGCCGAAGCGCATGGGCCCGTTCATGGTCACGCGTGGCATGAGTTCGACCAACTCGGCCTGTCTGGCGACGCCGTTCAAGATCAAGGGCATCAACTATTCGATCACGTCCGCCTGCTCGACATCGGCGCACTGTATCGGCGCGGCGACCGAGCAGATCCAGTTCGGCAAGCAGGATGTGATGTTCGCAGGCGGTGGTGAAGAACTCGACTGGACTCTGTCCTGCCTGTTCGACGCGATGGGCGCCATGTCCTCCAAGTATAACGACACCCCCCAGACGGCCTCGCGCGCCTACGATTCCACGCGCGACGGCTTCGTCATCGCAGGCGGCGGCGGTGTTGTCGTTCTTGAGGAACTGGAACATGCCAAAGCACGCGGCGCGAAGATCTATGCCGAAGTGACCGGATATGCGGCCAATTCCGACGGCTATGACATGGTTGCGCCATCCGGCGAGGGCGGCGAGCGCTGCATGCGTCTTGCCATCGAAACGCTTGGCGAGCGCAAGGTCGACTACATCAACACGCATGGCACATCTACGCCTGTCGGCGATATCGGCGAGATCGAGGCGATCCGGCGCGTGTTCGGCGACGATCAGCCGCCGGCCTCCTCCACCAAGTCGCTCACCGGCCACAGCCTCGGTGCAACGGGCGTTCAGGAAGCGATCTACTGCCTGCTGATGCTTCAGAACGATTTCATGACGGCATCGGCCAATATCAACGAACTCGACCCGGCCCTCAGCAAGGACGAGATCGTGACCGAGCGTGTCGACAACGCCGGTCTGGATACCGTCCTTTCCAACAGCTTTGGCTTCGGCGGCACCAACGCCTCCCTCGCGCTGTCCCGTTATCACGGCTGAGGAGACCGACATGTCTGATCTGATGAAGGGCAAACGCGGCCTGATCATGGGCGTTGCCAACGACCACTCCATTGCATGGGGTATCGCCAAGACCCTTTCCGAGCATGGCGCGGAACTCGCTTTCACCTACCAGGGCGAAGCGTTCGGCAGGCGCACAAAACCGCTCGCTGAATCCGTCGGCAGCAACATTCTGCTGCCCTGTGACGTGGAGGACATTGCTTCCGTCGACGAAGTCTTCAGCGCCCTGAAGGAAAGCTGGGGCAAAATTGATTTCCTGGTTCACGCCATCGCGTTTTCCGACAAGTCGGAACTGCGCGGCAAATATGCCGATACGACCCGCGAGAACTTCTCCCGGACAATGCTGATCTCCTGCTTTTCGTTCACGGAGATTGCCAAGCGGGCGGCGGAGATCATGCCAGACGGCGGCTCGATCATCACGCTGACCTATGGCGGATCCACCAAGGTCATGCCGAACTACAATGTCATGGGCGTCGCCAAGGCCGCGCTTGAATCGTCCGTCAGGTATCTTGCGGTCGATTACGGTGAGCAGAACATCCGCGTGAATGCCATATCCGCCGGTCCGGTCCGGACACTGGCAGGCGCGGGGGTTTCGGATGCCCGCCTGATGTTCAATTTCCAGAAGCGGAACTCGCCGCTGTGCCGGACCGTCTCGCTCGACGAGATCGGCGGAACCGGGCTTTACCTGCTGTCGGATCTTTCCGGCGGCGTGACGGGCGAAGTCCACTTCGTCGACAGCGGTTACAACATCATGTCGATGCCGCGGCTGGATGAGCTGAAGGCACAGGAAGGCCAGGCAGAGTAAGGGTCAAAAATCCCTATCAAAGGTTCAAAGGCGGCCCGCGGCCGCCTTTTTCGGTTTTTGAAGCATGTTTCCCGTTTGACGCCATCCGTCGAGACAGACCTCCGGCCTTCCTCAACATCAGGAAGTCTCATTTGACGCAATCGCTTGCACCTCCATCCCACTGCGGTCATCCCCTACTGGATCGGGGATCCATTGGCTTTTGATCTATGCAGGAGCCGGCTTGAGTGTACTTATCAGACGCACTGGAAAGTTCGTCATTGTTCTGGAAGTGAGTAGATCCCCGATCCAGTCGGGGATGACACCAGGTGATTGGCTTGGCCCACCAGCTCAGCACCGGATCATGCGCTTCCAGGTCCCGGCTCAGTCTTCCAGGATCTCGTCCGGATAGACGCCAAAGAGGCGGGTCTGGTCGAGCCAGCCTTCATATTCAGTGCCGTTGACGCGGCACCAGCCGCCGGCGCATTCGGTGACCGAGGTCAGCACGAACGGCTCCAGTTCGGCAACGATGTCGGCATCGGATTTGGAACGAGCGCGCAGCGGCGTCCGGCTGGTCTTTTCCCAAGGCGTCACAAGGGCCGTACGGCGGCCCGAGAGCAGGGAATGGAACACCCAACCAACCTTGCCTTCCCAATCGCGAATGCGGCGCCAGTTCTCAAATTCCTGGATGATCTCCACCGGAAGACCCGACTGGACGAAGGTCCAGGCAACCGCGTGTTCACGCGAGGGGCCGACCCTCACATTGACCCGATCGGATTTCAGGCTGACGAAGCGCGGCACCGGCAATCCGGAGGCCCCTGTGGTCGTGCCTTGCGACAATGCAGGTGCCACGGACCAGCTGATCACGAAGAGGATTGCTATCACACTCAGGAATTGGCGGCGGCCTGGAACCGAACAGGTCATATTATCCAGTTGTCCAACTTGTTCTTGATCTTTGAGTTGCGTCAAATCTGTAACGAAAAAACTGCGTAAAAACCACCTTGCCGTTTCCGGCACGTGGGCAATGCGCCGCGAATGAAACCGATCTCTTGTTTCTGCCGAACCATCTGGTAAGGAGAAGGGTGCGATTTCGTGCGCTCGCGCAACGCGCAGCATCAAGGTGAATCCATTGGGGTTAACAAACTCCCAATGAATCGCGAAAGGCAGTTGGTATGGCGAAAAAGAAGCCTGTTGTTGTTGTGACCCGGAAGCTTCCGGACGTGGTTGAAACCCGGATGCGTGAGCTTTTCGAAACGCGCCTCAATGAAAATGACAGGCCGTTCAGCCAGGCCGAACTGGTCGAGGCCGTCAGATCTGCGGATGTGCTTGTCCCGACCGTGACCGACCGGATCGATTCGTCGGTTCTGTCGCAGGCGGGTGAAAAGCTGAGACTCATCGCCAATTTCGGCAACGGTGTCGACAATATAGATGTCGTCACCGCCAACAATCGCGGCATTAATGTCACCAACACGCCAGGCGTTCTGACCGAAGACACGGCCGACATGACCATGGCGCTGATGCTGTCGGTGCCGCGACGTCTTGCCACAGGAATAAGTGCGCTTGAGACGGGCGACTGGGCCGGCTGGTCGCCGACCTGGATGCTTGGCCACCGGATCTGGGGCAAGCGGCTCGGCATCATCGGCATGGGCCGTATCGGGCAGGCCGTCGCGCGCCGCGCCAAGGCGTTCGGCATGTCGATCCACTATCACAACCGCCGCAAGGTCGCCGACGACATCGAGGAAGAGCTGGAGGCAACCTATTGGGAGAGCCTCGACCAAATGCTGGCACGCATGGATGTGGTCTGCATTCACTGTCCGCACACGCCGGCAACGTTCCATCTGCTGTCCGCGCGCCGCCTGAAGCTCCTGAAGAAGGACGCCTATGTGGTCAATACCGCACGCGGTGAGGTGATCGACGAAAACGCCCTGGTCCGCATGCTTGAAGCAGGCGAGCTGGCCGGTGCCGGCCTTGACGTCTTCGAACATGAACCGGCCGTCAATCCAAAGCTCGTCAAACTGGAAAACGTCGTGCTTCTGCCGCATATGGGATCGGCAACGATCGAAGGCAGGATCGAGATGGGCGAGAAGGTCATTATCAACATCAAGACCTTCATGGATGGTCACCGGCCGCCGGACCGTGTCCTGCCGTCGATGTTGTAGCCCGGCGGATCGAGCGGCTTTTTGAGCAGCTCCCCGCCCGGCCTTCCTT
>JBCDEN010000308.1:0-5631 GCA_039179715.1 Pseudomonadota bacterium | reverse complement strand
GCCGCCTCAAACCCTTTCGTCTTCATTTATGAGTCCATCACCTAGGGTACGGACTCAAAAATGAAGTCAATTTGGTTTGGATCGTTTTGACCAGCTGCGAGAAGCGAAAGCGCAGGAAATGTGGTTCATTTTAAAGCCTTTCGCGACGTGGCAGATGGCCAAAACGGCCAAATCCGAAGGACGGCAAAATGGCTGTACCTCGCAGCGTCACCGCTTTTGACCGGGCAAAAAGCCCGCTCTGCACACGCTTCCTCTCGAGATTTTGCCACTTCTGCCGCCAAATCGGCTTCATTTATGGGTCCGTACCCTAAAGGACGATCAGTCGGAAGGCCGTCGCATGAGAATCCAGACCATTGCGCTGATAAAGGCGAAGGTTCCAAGGTTCAAGAACGTATCAACCGGATCACCTATCAGCATGTTCGGCCTCCTTCCTGCTGTCCTGCAGAAGCGCTTTTGTCAGGCATACCATCAATAGAACGGTAATGAACACGAACGGCAGCGCCCCGAGCGCGATCAGCGTTTTGACCGCATTCATCGATCCGGACAGGATCATCGCGGCCCCGAGAATCCCCAGAAGCCCGCCCCAGAGGACACGAACCTTTGCGCTTGGATCGGGATTGCCGCCGGTTGAAAACATGCCGAGCACGAAAGCGGCACTTACCACGCTGGTGACAATGAAAAGAAATGCGGCTGCGATCGTCGCAATGGTCGTGATCGTCGCAAAGGGCAGCCGGTCGAGCAGTGCGAAGGTCATGCGTTCGACGTTGGTCTGGGTCAGTGCAAGCAGTTCGCCCTGACCATTGAGCGTTTCGTAAAGGCCGACACCGCCGAAGGCACCGAACCAGATGGTCGAAAACAGGGTCGGCCCGATCAGGACACCGAGCACGAATTCGCGGATCGTGCGGCCCTTGGAAATCCGCGCAACAAAGACGCCGACAAACGGTCCCCAGGCAATCCACCAGACCATGTAAGTCAGTGTCCAGTCCCGGAACCACTGCGTGGTTTCGTCACCGAAGAACGTGAAGGTCTGCAGGCCGCGCGGGATCACCTCTGCGACATACATTCCGATCCCGCTGACAACGGAATTGAGCAGGAATTCCGATGGCCCGAGAATGATTGTATAGGCAACCAGGGCGATCGCGAGACCCATCGCGATGTTGGAGAGCTTCGCCATGCCGCTGCCCAGATCGACCAGCAGCGGCGGGATATAGGCTGCGATCATGACAAGGAAAACGCCCCAGACCAGATAGCCGGGCGTTGCTCCTCCGCCGAACAGAACGGTGACCCCGTCGGCGACCTGGAAAACGCCCATGGCAACCGAACCGCCGACGCCGATGGCAATCGCCGCGATTGCCATGAAATCGGAGAACCATCCGACTGCGTTTGCCCACATCTCGCCGGGGAAAAGGTTCTTGACCGGCGCACTCACCAGCATCGGTGTCCCGCGCCGGAAGCTGAAATAGGCAATCGTGAGCGCGGTCGTGCCGTAGATTGCCCAGGCATGAATGCCCCAATTGAAATTCGAGGCCAGCAGCGCCTGTTCTGCTGCGATCGGTGCGGGGATCGCCTGGCTGGCCAGATAGTAATGGGTGAGCGGTTCCGCGACGGCCCAGAACAGCAGCCCGACGCCCATGCCGGCGGCGAACAGCATCGCGATCCAGGTGGGTGTCGAATATTCGGGTCTGTCCGTATCCGCCCCCAGACGGATATCGCCGAACTTCGTCACGGTCAGGCCGAGGCAGAACAGAAGCATGATCGTGACCGACAGCATCACGAACCAGCCGCGGCTGATGAAATACTGATCGACAATATCCTTGGCAATCGCCTGCAGGCTGGCAGGATCGGCCACGCCCCAGATACCGATGACGGCACAAAGACCGATCGAGGCTGTGAGGAGAACACGCGAATCGTTCATGAAAGCCCACCTTGATTATAGACGAGCTAGGCTAATGGGACGACACGCAGACTTCAATCTTGCCCGGCAACGTCGTTGCAAGTCTCTGGAAAAATGACGGTTTCCCGCAGCCTTGCGCCTCCTCCGCGTTGCGAAAGGCTTGAAAATGAAGCGTATTTCCTGCGCTTCCGCGCCTTGATGAGACGCAAGCCGCCTCAAACCATTTCGGCCTCATTTATGGGTCCATCACCTAGGCGGCTGAGCGAGTCTGCGGCAGAACCCTGCCGCTGCCGCTTTCTCTTTGGGTGACAGGCATGCGCGGCAGCGCGGCAAGCCGAGAGGGCAGAGCAAGTGCAGTCATGACGAGCACGCTCACGGGCCAGAACAGGGACGCGAAAAAAACCTTGGTGAGGCGGACATGCGTGGCCTGGAAATCGTCAACCGGGTCCGCCGTCAAGAAAATCAGAAACACAAGTGTAACCGAGCCATAGAGAATGGCGCCGACCAGAAAACCGATGATCATTTGCTACCCACTTTCAGCGGAGTACACCGCAAAGCGGGATCTTGCCCACCGACCCGATTGCGACTGTCCACCGACCACATTGCACCTTGATACACTAGCGCGGATTGTGGCCCTCGCGTTGCTTGGCCGCTTTCGCGCAAGACTCATTTCGGTTTGTGCACAGGAAAGGCAGACTTGTTACAACGGTGGACCGGGAAACGCGACGTCCCAGTTTCTACGGAAGGCATTGAGCGCGTCCGTATCCGGGCGCATTCTCGGTTTCGATGATGCTCATCGTGCCGTTGCTTTGTCCGGGTGCCCTGCGAACCCTCAGCTTCAGTCCGATTTCGGGTATGCTCAGCACGGGCTGAGTGTCCTTGGTGCTGGCAAATCTGGAATGAAATAAACTGAAGTCCATCAGCCTTTCCTTTCGCCGGTTTGAGCGACGCTTCTTATTCCGGATACCAGAGCCGCGCCTTTTCCGCTCCGCGTTCGATGATCACATGGCCGTTGGCGAAGACGCGATAGGCGTGGCTCCAGTCTCCGTCCGGCCATTTGATCCGGATATTCGCCCGCTCCGCAACGCCCAGTCCGAAGTGAAGGAACCCCATCTGCCCGGACGCGTGCCCGCCTCCGATCTGGATATCCTTCACGACGGTGCGGTTGCCGGTTTTGACACTGACCTTGGCGCCGACAGCACGGGTGTTGATCTTGCCCGGTTGACGCACATCGATGGCAAGCCAGTTGCCGAGCGGACGCGGGGTGGTCCGCGTTCCGTGTCCGAGATTGCGGAACAGGCTGACGGGCGCGGCGCGGTTCACCACCACCAGATCGAGCAGACCATCCGAATTGAAGTCGGCAAGCCCGGCGCCGCGGCCCCTTCGGTCCAGTGCGATGCCCGAAAGATCACCGGCTTCGACAAACTTGCCGTTCCATTGACCGATGAGGAGGTTGTCCGGATCGTAAGCCGCGAAATCCGGCATCGCCTCCACATTGCCCTTGGCAATATAGAGATCCCACAATCCGTCATTGTTGACGTCCTGGAATTCGGAATGCCAGCCGGTTGATGGTTTGAGGTCCTCGCCGGAATAGGGACGGTGCGCCGTGACGCCAAGGTCAAAGGCGATATCCTGGTAGACGGGAACGGTCTCATCCGTTTCCACATCCAGCTTCTGAAGCTTGGTGTCGCCCATGCTCGTGAGCGCGTATTCCGGAAAACCGTCCACATCCAGATCGACGGAGGCGATTCCCATGCCCCAGATCTTCAGGTGCTGCCAGCCATCCGTCTTGCGGTAGGGGCGCGGTGGCCGGTTCGAAGGCACCGCCCAGAGCTGTTCCTGACCGCCGCGGTAGTAGTGGCGATCGTTGGAGACCCGCAGCGAAGGCTCTCCGGACCGGTTCCAGTCGGTAAACAGGATCGAAAGCGCGCAATATCCGGGAGACAGGCGCACCGGCTCCGGGTAGGAAAGCGCACCGTGGCCCCCCTTTTCCGGACGCAACAGGAAATTGTCGTGACAGGTCCCCCAGGGCGCGCCGGGCTGGGAGCGGTCCACGTAATTCCCGAAGGCAAGTGTCGGAAAATCAAGCCCTGCCTCATAGGTTGCCGAGAAGGCAGTGGTCCACTCGCGTCCGCCCTGGAACGCAAGGGTCCTGTTGGCGACTTCGAATGTGCAGTCGCCTCTGCCCTTCAGCAGGAGGTTCTCTCCCAACCTCAGGAGAACCAGATCGAGAACATCATCATTGTCGAGATCGATCGGATAGGCGCCAAGCACCTTTGTCATGCTCTTGCTGTCAACGGATGTATCGGCAGGTGAAAAACTGAGGGCGCCGCCGGTCGGGCTCCGGTTTACGAACAGTTGCGCCGGATTTTTCCCTCCGGCCAGGAACAGATCCGGCCGCCGGTCGCCGTTGCAGTCGAAGATCGCAGACCCGCCGCCGACGAAATACTCCCATGCGCCGTCATAGCTGTGGTCGATCCCGGCGCCTTGTGCCTCTTCGACAAACTGCGGAACAGGGGCTTCGGAAGTCCGCGTCTCTTCTGCCTTCGAAGGCAACATCATCGCAGGGGAGACGGCGAGGGCCAGAAAGATCCGGCGTCCATGAGAAGCACGCTTCATGGCGCAATCTCCAGGCTGCGCAGAAAGGCGATAACCGATTGCCGCTCACTTTCCGAAAGGTTGGCATAGGCGTCGCGGCTTGTCTTTGCCGCCCCGCCATGCGCCAGGATGGCCTCGTCGAGCGTTGTCAGATCACCGCGATGCCCATAAGGAGCGGTGCTGCCGATGCCCCAGAGCTCTGCCGTGATGAAGACGTCCCTCGCCACGAACCTCTGCGCCAGCAACTCGTTGCCGAACGTATCGTTTTGCGCATCCGCGATCCGGTGGCGTTTCAGGTCACCGAAAAGGGGAACCAGCACCCGGCCCTTATCGTCTCGCGGCAGTGTCTGCACCCAGTCAAGGGACGCAAGGTCAAGGGCGAGTGGTTCGTCCAGATCGCTTTGGCGCAGCGTTCCGGCCGTGTCGAAGGGACCGGGATCGTGGAATACGAGCGACTCCAGCGGCAGGGCGGGCTTGTGGCAGGCGGCGCATCCGATTGCGCCAAATGTGCGCTCTCCCTTCGCGCTGGCGCTTTTCCAGACCTTGGGCAGATCATCCCTGCGCGTTGGTGCGGGAAGCGTTGCCTGCCAGGCCACGAGCGCGGAAATCTGGCCGGCGGACATCTCGGCGGTAAACCCGTCGGCGTCGAAATCGTCTGTTCCTGTCCAGGTCGGGCCGAACCGCTCGGTCGGCTGGATCCCGTGATGGGCATTCATGGCATTGACGGTGAACTGGCGCAGCGAGGCGAACACGCCCTTCTGGCTGAAGGGACGGATCGTCAGGTCGTCGTCGACGCCGTCAAGTGCGGCAACATCCAGCGTGCCGTCCGGATATGCCGTGATGCTGCCGAAGGAAACGTCCTTGGCGGTGAGAGAAACCGTCTCCGGCTCTTTGTTGGCACGTGCCGTCTGCAATGCGTTCCGCCGCTGAGCGCGAAGCTCTGTCGTCATTTCCCGCGCCAGCAGCTCGATCAGGCCTGCGCCCTGGATCGCATTCGTGTTGCGCTCGTTCGAAAACTGCGGGTCGATCGTATCGAAATCGGCGCTTTCGAACCCCTCCGACACGAACACATTGGCCGTGAACGACCCGGCTCCGCCGACAACCGGTTCGTTGTGGCAGGAGGCGCAGGCGTTGGCGTC
>JBCDEN010000718.1:0-2404 GCA_039179715.1 Pseudomonadota bacterium | reverse complement strand
GAAGACGCCCCATGGTCGGACCAAGTGCATCGGACGTCCCGGCATCGACCAGGACAAGCCGATCGCCCGTGTTGACCAGATAGGCGTTGACGGGGATGCGAAGCGCCTCCCCTTCAATCAGAGCGACGTCTCTCAGGCGTTTGCCTTCTGCGGCGTCGTAGCCGACGACCACTTCCGGCGTCACATCGAGATAGCCGTCCAGAAGCGCGGTCACTTCCATGTCGCCAACCTTGTAGCGCAGCGCGCCTGCCATCGGCGCACCGGCCTTTGGTGCAGCGGCATTTGCAGCGCTGCCGGCGAGCGTCGCGCCGCCTGCAGCGGCGATGGCGCCAGCGCCCGCAGCGGCCCCCAGAAGGGAACGTCTGGAAAGAGAAAAATCGGAATGGGTCATGAACTGCCTCCCGGCTAGACCTGAAGATGATGTATTTGAGGGCCGCCAACCGTGACACCGGCGGGGCTTTCTAGAAATTGTTTCATTCACTTTGATTTTAAAGAGCGGCCAACCTTATAAAACTCATAAGCGCTGGTTATATATACCGACACGCCTGCAATCGTTGGAAGCAAGGTTCCCATGGACAAACTCAGCGCGCTCTCCGGCTTCGTTCAATCGGTCAATCTCGGCAGCTTTTCGGCTGCTGCAAAACATCTCGGCGTGTCTCAGCCGGCCGTCAGCCAGCAGGTCCGCGGCCTTGAAAACCAACTCGGCACGCGGCTTCTCAATCGCACGACCCGGCAACTTCAACTCACGGAAGCAGGTGAGCGCTACTATGCCTATGCGCGTGATATCCTTGAACGGATGATCGAGGCCGACAGGTCGATACAGAGTGACGAAACGCAGATGTCGGGGCCTCTCTCCATCGGTCTGCCGCTCGGATTTGCCGAGAGCGTGCTGTCCGATTTCCTCATCCGCTTCAAGAAGGAACACCCCTGTCTTCTGATGGACATTTCCCTGTCCGACCAGTTCGTCGATGTCATCCAGGAACGGCTCGACGTCGCCATCAGAATGGGCGAAATCAGGGACGAGCGGCTAATCGTGCGGCGGCTCGGCGTGGCGCAGCGGTGCCTTGTTGCGTCGCCGGACTATCTTGACCGGAAAGGCCGCCCGCGCCACCCGGCCGAATTGCCGGAGCATGAATATCTGCTCTACAAGAACATATCGACGGGCGACCGGGTGCCGTTCATCAGCACCCTGGGCGAAAAGCTGTCGATCAAGATCAATCCGGCCATGATCGTCAATAACTCGTCGACCCTTCGACAGGCGGCGCTCGCCGGGCTCGGCATTTCGATCGCCAATCGCTGGCTGATCGAACCTTACCTTGCCTCCGGAGAACTGGAACTGGTGTTGCCCGAATGGCAGTACCCGCCGCATCCGATCCACGCGGTCTATCCATCCAACCGCTTCATTCCGATCAAGGTGCGCCGGTTCGTCGACAGGCTGCAGGACTATTTCAAGGAAATGGGCGCGCTGGACAACTCCTTCGATACGCGCAGCTGAGAGGCTATCCGGCAGATATCCTCTCGCAGCGCGGCCTGAACGAAACTGCACTGCTCACCTGCGACCCCGTCAATGGATCGCGAGCAAGCGCGCAAGCTGTCCGCCAAACCGACGCCGATGTTGCTCAGACCTCGTCGACAGCGACGTACCAGGTCTCTTTCAGGGCATCGGCCTCCCATTCCTGCCAGGCCTGCGTCCCGGTCAAGGCAGCGTGATACTGCTGAAACACCGGGTCCTCCGAGAGAGTGTAGGTGGCAAACCGGCTGACGACCGGCGCATACATGGCATCTGCGATCGTGAAATCACCGAACAGGAACGGTCCGCCGGACGCGTTCAGGCATTCGTTCCAGATATCCAGGATGCGCGACACATCCGCCTTGACGGCATCATCCACCGCCAGGACTTCCACCTGACGGCGCATGTTCATCGGACAGGCGTTCCTGAGCGCTGAAAAGCCGGAATGCATCTCTGCGGACACGGCGCGGGCACGAGCGCGCATCGGCCGGTCCTGCGGCAGGAGGCCCTTTTCCGGGAAACACTCGGCCGCGTATTCCAGGATCGCAAGACTGTCCCAAACAGTCAGGGATCCGTCCTTCAGCACCGGCACCTTCATGCTCGGCGAGAAGGCGCGAAACTCCGGATTGCCGTTTTCGAAATCGAACGGAACCAGTTTTTCCTCAAAAGCGATGTCCTTGTGCCGAAAGGCAATCCATGGCCGCAATGACCAGGACGAGTAGTTCTTGTTTCCGATGTAGAGTTCGAAAGATGTCATTCGGACCTCCTGATATCGGGAACGGACATCACAGGGCCAGTTCGCGACGGTTACTGTTGCATGGTGGCACTTGCTTAGAGGGTCGGATCGGCACGAACAAATTCAACTATTTCATGGAACCGATGAACAAGATTGAT
>JBCDEN010000514.1:0-3732 GCA_039179715.1 Pseudomonadota bacterium | reverse complement strand
TTCAGCGCACGCGGCGACAAGGAAACGGTCGAGAGCGGCGCATTGCTGATGCCGAAATATGACCGCGATGGCCTGATTGTTGCCGTCGTGACCGATGTTGATTCAGGCGACGTGTTGATGGTTGGCTACATGAACGAGGAAGCCCTGAAACGCACGATCGAAAGCGGTGAAGCCTGGTACTGGAGCCGATCAAGGCAGGGCTTCTGGAAAAAGGGCGAGACATCGGGCCAGGTGCAGACCGTGCACGAAATCCTCACCGACTGCGATCAGGATGCGCTTGTGCTCAAGGTGAGCGTTGCCGGCAATGGCGCAACCTGCCACGTCGGCTACCGCTCCTGCTTTTTCCGGAAGATCGCGGCCCCGGCAGACGGGACCGTTGGGCTCGAACGCGTCGAATCCGAAAAGGTTTACGACCCGGCAGACGTTTACGGAAAAGTCTGAACGTCGGTCTCGCCTCAGTTTCGGCGAACCGGGAAAGCCACTAGATATCCGTTTAACGTATAATTTTCTGATAATTACATTAGTTTCGAAACTAGCATAATAGCGGAATAGGTATTTAAACCTATACCAGATGCAAGGTTCGTCAGCCTAAGCTCTCCAGAACAACAAGAAGACGTCAAAATTCTTTTTCTGTCCATACTTAGGGAGAGGCTATGGCAGAAGAGTGTGAGCAGGCGCGGCTGCACGTCCCCGTTCCGGCCGTTCGCCGCGATTCCGTTGAAAATTTCGCGCAGTCAATCGCGTTACCGGGTACCGGTGCGCAGACGGATCGACGTGTCGGGTTCAGGCCTTGCGCGTCCTCGGGCTGATCTTATGCCCGAGCGAACCGACAGCCCGCGCAGCCGGCGCGCCTTCCTGAAGCTCGGCGCAGACCCCGAACCGGAATCCATGCGGCCTCCTGGAACCAGCACCATGCTGCTGTCCGAAAATTGCAAGGGCTGCGGGGCGTGCGTGGATGCGTGCCCTGAGCAGGTCATCGTTGCGGGTGCCGGACGTCTCCCTGTTCTGGACTTCAGCAAGGGCGCGTGCACGTTCTGCGGTGCCTGCCTGGAGGTCTGCCCGTCCGGAGCGTTTTCACAAGACATCCTTTCACGGTGGTCCTGGAAGGCCGAAGTGACAAGCACATGCCTGTCTCTGCAGGGCATCTCCTGCCGGGCTTGCGAAGATGCGTGCGAGCCCCGAGCCATCCGCTTCCGTCTTGCTGTCGGGGGAAAATCCGAGCCCGTGATTGACCAGCATCGTTGCACGGGATGCGGCGCATGCGCGCACCAATGCCCGGTTGCTGCGGTGACTTTCAAACAAGACGAGCCAAACAAGGGAGTGGACGCGGCATGAATATCTGCGGCTGTCTCGTCCACGCGGCAGTTCAATCGCTGCCTGAAATTCGAGACCGGATCGAAGCGATGGACGGTGTCGAAATCCACGGATCCGATGATGACGGGCGCCTCGTGGTTGTCGTTGAAGACACTGAAAACAACACAGCCTCAGAACTGATCATGCAATTGCATCAGGTCCCCGGCGTTCTCTCGCTCACCCTCACCTACCACCATTTTGAAGATCTCGCGGCGCCTCAGGCCGCGTCTCTGCCAGCCAAATCAAGCCAAGCCGGAGACAAATCCCATGACAATCTCTGAAACCCGCAGGACATTCTTGAAGGCGACAGCAGCCGCAGCAACGGCTTCGGCAGCCGGCATCTCAATCGGCAATGGCCCGGCCCAGGCACAGTTTCAGACCACCGGGATCAGGTGGGACAAGGCCGCATGCCGTTTCTGCGGAACAGGCTGTTCCGTCCTCGTGGGCACCAAGGACGGCCGCGTGGTCGCAACCCAGGGCGACCCGGACGCTCCGGTCAACCGGGGCCTCAATTGCATCAAGGGCTATTTCCTGTCCAAGATCATGTATGGCGAAGACCGGCTGACCCAGCCATTGCTGCGTAAATCCAACGGCGTCTACGACAAGAACGGCGAGTTCGAGCCGGTCAGCTGGGATGAAGCATTCGATGTCATGGCGCAGAAATGGAAAGAGGCGCTCAAGAAAAAAGGGCCGACCAGCGTCGGCATGTTCGGATCCGGCCAGTGGACGGTCTGGGAGGGCTATGCCGCTGCCAAACTGATGAAGGCCGGCTTCCGTTCAAACAACATCGATCCCAACGCGCGCCATTGCATGGCCTCTGCCGTTGTCGGCTTCATGCGGACCTTCGGCATCGATGAGCCCATGGGCTGCTACGACGATTTCGAGCATGCGGACACATTCGTGCTCTGGGGTTCGAACATGGCGGAAATGCACCCGATCCTGTGGTCCCGCCTGACGGACACGCGCCTTACCAAACCGGGTGCGCAGGTGCACGTTCTGTCGACCTTCGAGCACCGCTCATTCGAGCTTGCCGACAATGGCATCATCTTCAAGCCGCAGACAGACCTGGCGATCCTGAACTACATCGCCAATCACATCATTTCGACCGGACGCGTCAACGAAGACTTCGTGTCGAAGCACGTCAACATTGCAAAAACGGCAACGGATATCGGTTACGGCCTGCGCCCGGACAATCCGATCCAGGAAGCTGCCGCCAACCCGGATTCGGGAGCAATGGAGGCAATCAGCTTCGATGAATATGCCGCCTCGGTCGCCGAGTACACCTTGGAGAAGGTTTCCGAGACTTCAGGCGTTCCCGCAGAACAGCTGGAATTCCTGGCCGAGCAATATGCCGATCCCTCGCGCAAGGTCATGAGCCTTTGGACCATGGGCTTCAACCAGCACACGCGCGGATCCTGGGTCAATTCGCTCTGCTACAATGTGCACCTTCTGACCGGCAAGATTTCCGAACCGGGCAACTCCCCCTTCTCGCTGACCGGCCAGCCGTCCGCGTGCGGCACCGCCCGCGAGGTCGGCACTTTTGCCCACCGCCTGCCGGCCGACATGGTCGTGAACAATGACGAACACCGGAAGATCTGCGAAGACGCCTGGAAGATCCCCGAGGGAACAATCCCGCCGAAACCGGGGTTTCACGCCGTGCTGCAGCACCGCAAGCTGAAGGACGGCGACCTCAACGCCTATTGGGTCCAGTGCAACAACAACATGCAGGCAGCCCCCAACATCAACGAGGAAGGCTATCCAGGCTACCGGAACCCGGAAAACTTCGTCACCGTTTCGGACCCTTACCCGACGGTGACGGCGGTGTCCGCCGACCTGATCCTGCCAACGGCGATGTGGGTCGAAAAGGAAGGCGCCTATGGCAATGCCGAACGACGGACGCAGTTCTGGCGTCAGCAGGTACATGCACCGGGAGAAGCAAAGTCCGATCTCTGGCAGCTGATGGAATTCTCCAAACGCTTCACGGTTGAGGAAGTCTGGGGAGAGGATCTCCTTGCCAAGATGCCCGAGCATCGCGGCAAGACCATGTATGATGTTCTTTTCGCCAATGGACAGGTGGACAAGTTCCCCCTGAGCGAACTTCAGGAAGGTCACCCGAACGACGATGCCGAACATTTCGGTTTCTACGTTCAAAAGGGCCTGTTCGAGGAATATGCCGGCTTCGGCCGCGGACACGCGCATGACCTCGCGCCGTTCGAGACCTACCACAAGGCCCTCGGCATGCCGCTCTACATGCGCATCGCGCCGGAGCTCTTCCTCAAGCGCCTCCTCGTCGGTGGCTTCACCAAGGTCTTCGAACTGAACCGCAATTTCCGCAACGAGGGCATCTCCCGTCGTCACAATCCGGAGTTCACCATGCTC
>JBCDEN010000709.1:0-2500 GCA_039179715.1 Pseudomonadota bacterium | reverse complement strand
GGCCGATCATGTCTTCCACGATGTCAATCCCGATCTGGTCGTCCTGTCACCGGGACCCGGCAATCCCAAGGACTTCGATTGTGCCGCGACGATCGGCCGGGCGCGGGCGCGCGCACTGCCGATCTTCGGGGTGTGCCTCGGTCTTCAGGCGCTGTCGGAGTATTTCGGCGCGGAACTGGGGCAACTCGACATTCCCATGCATGGGAAACCGTCCCCGATCAAACTGTCCGGCAACTCCGTGCTGTTTGACGGCCTGAATGCACCCGTCATCGTCGGACGGTACCATTCCCTCTTCGCAAAACGGGCGACATTGCCAGGCGACGTCAGGGTTACCGCCGAAACCGAGGACGGGGTCGTCATGGCGATCGAACATGAAAGCGAACCTGTCGCCGCTGTTCAGTTTCATCCCGAATCGATCATGTCGCTGGATCAGGATGCCGGCCACAAGATCATCGAAAATGTCGTTGAACGCCTTGTTCACGTCCAAAGGCAGAAAATCGAAGCCGCATCGTGAACGCCTCGCGATGTATCGCAATCGTGTCTTTACGGGAACAGGAAGAGACTGAAGGAGATCGTCGTTGCCCACGTTGCTGGTTGTCATCGCGCTTGTCGCCGGAGCTGCCTACTGGTTTTACCGTGCCCGCCAGGCAGCAGACACGACGCGTGTCGTGCTCGACGCCACCCATGAAGTCAAGGCGGCAGCCCGGCGCTTCGGGTTCCAAACGCGTGCTAACCAGCATCCGAGCGAAGGGGTCGGCGACCCGCGCGTTACGGCGGCAGCGCTTCTCGTGCTCACGGCAGAAACCGATGGTGGTATTTCCCGCGCGGAACAGGAAGCGATCATGGAGCAGCTTCAGTCGGTTTTTGAAATGCCTGCGAATGAGGCCGAAGACCTCTACGTGTTTTCGAAATGGCTCGCGAGCCAGAGCAACAATCCGGAGGACATGATCCGCCGGCTCATCAAGAGAACTGTGCACCTGGGCGGCCGGGACACGCTGCCGGATCTCATTCAGATGGTGACGCGCGTCGGAAACGCGGACACGGGCACCCTTACCGATGACACGGTCAACATAGTAGAAAAACTGAAACAACTCAGCAATTGACCCGCAAAGGCATCCGCTTTCCTTGCAGTATGCAAAGCAGCTAAAACTACCATTCGTTATTTAACTTCTGCCTCATTGAAGACCCAGTAACGAAATAAGTTGATTAACAGACCACGTCAGAGTTCTATTGAATTTCCGGCTTGATTTTGCATTGTCTTCACGGGCTTGCACTAGGATCAGCGTTTGGAGACCGGGAGCACGAATGTTCGGCAACACCATGATGAATGCTGCAAGGTGTTTGCGCGCACTGCGTATTTCGCTTGGTGCGCTGGTGGTTGCCTGTCTGGTACTGTCAGGTTTTTCCGGTGACAACCGAGCACGGGCTCAGTCGAAGCCGGGTCTGAAAAATCATGTGCTCGGGATTGGAAACTGCCCGCCCTGGAACGCTCAGGCTCTTGAGGTCTGCTATAATAGTCTGGACCGTGTCGTGGAGGCGCTTAGCCCGCGCCTCGAAGCGGGACCGGACAATCAGCACCTTTTGATCAACGAAGGCGCCAGTGCCTCCGCGCTCAAGCTCAAGGCAACCGAGCTTGCCAACCGGCTCGGGGCAGAAGACCGGCTGATCATCTACGCGAACCTGCCGCTCGGCCAACTGGAAGGCGACCAGCCGGACGAGGAAAACGGCTTCGTTCTGGAATTCTGGGCCGACGAGAAACCGTATACGGCGGCGTCAGCCATAAGCGACGGGATCTGGATTACAGCGCCAGCCTTTGCTGCCATTCTTCACACGATCCCGGCGGCCGAGGTCATTCTCATCCTCGATACCAACGACTCTTACGCGGTGAACATGCACCTGCTAGACAAGCACACGGTCGATCACAAGGACAGGCCCGAGGCCCTTGTTTCCTCCGCTGGCGACGGACAGAGCGCGAACTATTCGGCTGACCGCACCATTTCGCTGTTCGCCAAGCATCTTGCGCTCGCGCTGCGGGAAACGGACGGCTCGCTGCATGACGTCATGAGCGTCGCAGTCAGAGGCACGCGGCAGTCGGCAATCCCGATTTGCGCGGCTTTGAAGGAGCACCAGGGGGAGACCGGCGAACCGGTGGCAGATTGCCAGCAGGTGCCGCAGATCCACGATCCTGAAGCCCTGCTTGCCGAAACGCTGCTGCGGCCGCTTCCCGGCTCGGAAAAGATCGAGTAATGCGCGAAAAGCTACCCCGTGGCCGAGCCAGCGCCGCATGCGCGTGCTTGTGAAGATGCCGCAACACCCCCGGCATTTGCTTCCGCGTTGCGCACGCTTGGAAGCCCTTTCAGACGTGCCATGAACCAGTCCCAGTCATCGGAAGCGATACGGCCAAGGCCGTTGTCACGCTCGGGCGCGATGGGGCGGATCCCGTTGTCATCCAGTTCGCCGATCGCAAACCGGAAGGCATATCCCGGCGTCAAACCCATGC
>JBCDEN010000477.1:0-3947 GCA_039179715.1 Pseudomonadota bacterium | reverse complement strand
GGCCGCTTCCGCGATCAATCTTCCGAGAGCCTGCTGCGGAACGCCGAGTGCAGCGCCTTCTTCTGCCGTGAGCGGCCGGCCGAATTGCTGCGCAAGCCGGTTGAGATCCTGGCGGTAGGTTCGGTCGAATTCGAATATGCTCACCTCGGTCTCGCCGACCTTTGCTGCCGTGTTCTGACCGAAGCCCTGCAGGAAGTCTGTGACGCCCCAGATGGCGAAACTAAAAATCAGCAATGCGATAAACAGTTTGGCAATCCAGGTGCCGGCGCCTTTGCGCAGTGAGTCAAGCATGAAGACTTCCGTTTTATTTTCTTGTCCAAGACCGTTTCCGACGGCACTTTACCAGGCCGCTCTGACCGGGGCGGGCGGATCATAATGACGTGACGGCTTCCCCGCAAGACGGTCGGGAA
This sequence comes from Pseudomonadota bacterium, assembly GCA_039179715.1. Lineage (GTDB taxonomy): Bacteria > Pseudomonadota > Alphaproteobacteria > Rhizobiales > Stappiaceae > Roseibium. The sequence goes on along the minus strand of JBCDEN010000477.1, from coordinate 3,537 downwards.
CAAAGTTCGGAGAAGAAGGAAAGCTCCGCAAAGCAAGGTGATTGCAACGCGGTTACGCTTCTGCTCTAAAAGCGCCTGTCCAATCATCGGGTATCTGGGAGACGAAAAAAGATGAGCGCCAAGATCAAGCCGCTTGTGGCCGGCAACTGGAAAATGAACGGGCTGCGCGCCAGTCTTGCCGAATTCCACAAGATGAAGGCCGGTTTGAGCGACGGGATGTCCGACGCCGTCGACACGATGATTTGCGCCCCCGCGACGCTGGTTGCCGCGCTCGCGGAAATCTCCGGAAAGGGAGCGCCGGGCGTCGGCGGGCAGGACTGCCATCCGGCGGCCTCCGGTGCCCACACGGGAGACATTTCCGCCGAGATGCTGAAGGATGCCGGTGCCGGCGCGGTGATCGTGGGGCACTCCGAGCGCCGGACGGACCATGGAGAAACAGATTCCGATGTGAACGCAAAGGCGCAGGCCGCGTGGCGTGCGGGCCTGATTGCAATCATATGTGTTGGCGAAACCGAAGCGGAGCGCAAGGCAGGGCAGGCGCTTGATATCGTCAGGTCGCAACTTGCCGGTTCCGTCCCCGACGGTGCGAGCGCCCAAAACAGCGTCATTGCCTACGAGCCCGTTTGGGCGATCGGCACCGGACTTACGCCGACTGCGGGAGACGTGGAGGAAATGCACACGGCCATGAGGGACGTTTTGGCTACCCGCTTCGGCGACGATGGAAACGCCATGAAATTGCTTTATGGCGGGTCCGTCAAACCTGCAAATGCGGGTGAACTCATGTCCGTCAGCAACGTTAACGGTGCGCTGGTCGGCGGGGCGAGCCTGAAGGCCGATGATTTTCTCGGCATTCTCGAGGCCTATGCCTGAGTGCATTGCACTTGAAGCTTTCGTTGCGAAGACTCAATTGAAGGGTAGAAAGCGCGCGCCGACTGGTGTAGAAGGCCGCCAAACCTGAAATTCAGATAGAATGGCGTTCGATGGAAACCGTAGTCATCGTTATTCACCTTATGGTCGTGTTGGCTCTGGTGCTTGTTGTCCTCCTGCAGCGCTCTGAAGGCGGCGCGCTCGGTATTGGCGGCGGCGGCGGCGGTGGCGGCGGCCTCATGTCTAGCCGCGGCACCGCGAATGTTCTGACGCGGGCGACGGCTGTCCTGGCTGTTGCATTTTTTGCGACCTCGCTGACGCTGAGCCTTATTGCGCAGAATGAAGAAGCCCCGAGCTCCATTCTCGATGCGTCACCGGCCGCGACGGATGGAGCACCGGCAACCACGGACGGTGCGCCGAGTGGTTCCGGCGGTATTCTGGATCAGCTGAGACCGCAGGGCGAGCCTGCCGGGCCCCAGGTTCCGGCCGCACAATAGGGCTTCGGCCACTTCCAAAGACATCTGCCCTGCGGCTTTGCCCGCAGGGTATTTTTATGTGTTAAGAACGCAACTCCCGAGTGGCCAAACGGCTTTCGGCAAGGATATGGTATTGGTCCATGGCGCGATATATTTTCATTACCGGCGGCGTGGTTTCCTCGCTTGGAAAAGGTCTTGCTTCAGCGGCTCTGGGCGCATTGCTTCAGGCGCGTGGATACAAGGTGCGGCTCCGCAAGCTCGATCCTTACCTGAATGTGGATCCGGGCACGATGAGCCCTTATCAGCACGGCGAGTGCTTTGTCACGGATGACGGGGCAGAGACCGACCTCGATCTGGGTCATTACGAACGCTTCACGGGCCGTCCTGCCAATCAGCAGGACAACATCACGACGGGCCGGATTTATCAGAACATTATCGCCAAGGAGCGGCGCGGCGACTATCTTGGCGGCACGGTGCAGGTCATTCCGCATGTGACCGACGCGATCAAGACCTTCGTCCTTGACGGCAACGAAGGTTATGATTTCGTTCTGGTCGAGATCGGCGGCACCGTCGGCGATATCGAAGGCTTGCCGTTTTTCGAAGCGATCCGGCAGCTCGGCAACGATCTGCCGCGCGGGGACGTCGTTTATGTCCACCTGACGCTGATGCCCTACATTCCGAGCGCCGGGGAAATGAAAACAAAGCCGACACAGCACTCGGTCAAGGAATTGCGCTCGATCGGGATTCAACCCGATATTCTCATGATCCGCTGTGACCGCCCGATTCCAGAGACGGAAAAGCGCAAGCTTTCGCTCTTTTGTAACGTGCGCGAGAGCGCCGTCATTCCCGCCTATGATGTGAAGTCGATCTATGACGTGCCGATCGCCTATCATCAGGAAGGGCTGGACGACGAGGTGCTGGCGGCATTCGGGCTCAAGGGTGCGCCTGCGCCGGTGCTTCAGCGCTGGCAGGAAATCTCGCAGGCCGTGGCCAATCCCGAGGGCGAGGTCAAGATCGCCATCGTCGGCAAATACACGGTGCTGAAGGATGCTTACAAATCGCTGATCGAAGCGCTGGTGCATGGCGGCATCGCGAACCGGGTGAAAGTCAATCTGGAGTGGATCGAATCGGAAACCTTCGAGAAGGAGGATCCGAGCCCGTATCTGGAAGGTGTTCACGGCATTCTGGTGCCGGGCGGCTTTGGCGAGCGCGGGGCGGAAGGAAAGATTGCAGCGGCTGGTTTTGCCCGAAATCGGAAGATCCCCTATTTCGGTATCTGTTTTGGCATGCAGATGGCCGTTCTGGAAGCTGCACGCAACATGGCCGGGATCACGGAGGCGAATTCAACCGAATTCGGGCCGGCAAGCGAGCCAGTTGTGGGACTGATGACCGAATGGACCAAGGGAAATGCCAAGGAAGTTCGTAACGAGGACGGCGATCTTGGTGGAACCATGCGGCTGGGAGCTTACCCGGCCAGCTTGAAGCCCGGGTCCAAGATTGCCGAGATTTATGGTGAAACGAGCGTCTCGGAACGTCACCGGCACAGATACGAGGTCAACATCGGCTACCGCAGCCAGCTGGAAGATTGCGGCCTGATCTTTGCCGGAACGTCTCCGGACGGGATCCTTCCCGAAACCGTGGAAATTGCGGACCATCCCTGGTTCATCGGCGTGCAGTATCACCCCGAGCTCAAGTCGCGTCCGTTCGAACCGCATCCGCTGTTCGCCTCCTTCATCGGAGCAGCGCTGCAGCAAAGCCGCCTGGTCTAACCCAAATTTGCGGGAGAGGACGCAATGCTCCGAGGCCTTGATCATATTGTCGTAGCCGTGAACGATCTCGATGCCGCCGGCAGGGCCTATGAAGCGCTCGGGTTCACGGTCACGCCTGAAAACAGGCACCCCTGGGGGACCGCGAACCGGCTGATACAGCTTGACGGGTTTTTCATTGAACTGCTCAGCGTGGCGGAACCGGATCTCATTACGGAAACCGCCGGCCGGCAGTTTTCCTTCGGAGCGTTCAACCGTGCGTTTCTGACAAAGCGCGAAGGGGCCAGCATGCTGGTCATGGAAAGCCACGACGCAGGTCGCGACGGACAAGACTTCGAAGCCGTCGGCTTATCCCTGTTCGACCCGTTTTCGTTCGAGCGTGTCGCGCATCTGCCCGGCGGGAGAACGGCAGACGTCGCGTTCGATCT
>JBCDEN010000213.1:0-6586 GCA_039179715.1 Pseudomonadota bacterium | reverse complement strand
TTCATTTTGAAGGACTGGCGCAGCCAGCTGATGATCGGCTGCGGCGCGCTCCTGTTTCTCGTCGCAGCCGTGTGGTGAGGCCGATGACCGCACATGTTGAAAGCTGGGGCGGGCTCAGTGTCGAAACCCCGGAATTTTTGAATCCCGATGCCTTCCTGGCGGATGAGAGACTGTCCGGCAGTGCCCTGCCATACGGCAATGGCCGGAGTTATGGCGACAGTTGCCTGAATGCTTCAGGCGCTGCGATTGCATCGCGGCAAGCCGGGAACATCATCTCTTTCGATGACAAGACGGGTCTCCTGGAAGCGGAGGCAGGTCTGCTGCTGTCTGACCTGATAGACGCGGTTGCGCCGACAGGATGGTTTCCCGCCGTTTTACCCGGCACACAATTCGTCACCCTCGGCGGCGCCATCGCCAACGACATCCACGGCAAGAACCATCATCGCCGCGGAACCTTCGGCTGTCACGTCACGGAAATACACCTGGACCGGACGGACAGGGGACCGCTCGTCCTCACGCCGGGAGACGCGACCGGTCTCTTTGAAGCGACTGTCGGCGGTCTCGGCCTGACCGGCCTGATCCGCAGGGCAAAAGTGCAGTTGATGCGCGTTGGCGCTTCTGCCATCAGGCAGGAGACGACGCGTTTCAATAATCTTGAAGAATATTTCGGACTTGCACGGGACGCTGATGAAAAACACGAATATGCGGTGGCGTGGCTCGACTCGCTCAGCAAGGGAAACCGGTTCGGACGCGGGCACCTGATTGCCGGCGACCATGAAACGGAGGGCGGACATGCGCCTGCCACCGGTGCGTCTTCCTATTTGGTCCCCTTCACCCCGCCAGTCAGCCCGCTGCAGGGGCCATTGCTGCGCCTTTTCAATGAAACCTATTTTCGCAGTGCGCCGGCAGGTGTTTCGGTGAAAGCGGTTGCGCATGAGAAATTCTTCTTTCCACTGGACCGGATTGGCCGATGGAATCGTCTCTACGGCCCCCGCGGTCTCCATCAGCACCAGAGCGTGATCCCGGAGGCAACCGGCTTCGAGACGGTAAAAAAGCTTCTGGAATGCACGCAGGCAAACGGGCACGGCTCGTTTCTGACGGTCCTGAAGCGTTTCGGATCGGTGCAAAGTCCGGGTTTCATGAGTTTCCCGCGCCCTGGCTACACGCTCACGCTGGACTTTCCCGACAGGGGATCCGCAACGCTTCGACTTCTTGAAAAACTGGACGAGATCACCCTGTCGGCGGACGGCGCGGTGAACCCCTACAAGGATCGCAGGATGTCTCCCGGCACGTTCAAGGCCTCGTTTCCGGAGTGGCAAAAACTGGAGGCGGTGCGTGATCCGGCACTGCTTTCGGACTTCTGGCGCAGAACGGCATTGAGAGAGCAAGACGGCGGCAGGAAGAAATCAGAATCGATAGAACATCACTCGTGAAAGTAACGTTCTGTTATTCATAAGTAGATGGGTAAACAGAAAGAGTCTCGGATTAATCCAATCTAATCAAATTGGACAGATATTCGAATTGATGCAAAGAGTGCGCGCGGAGAAGACACTGTATGAACACGTACCTTCCCTTCATTCTGTTTACGGTACTTACAAATGCCGCTGCGCAGATCATGTTGAAATACGGCATGACCCAGATTGGTGACTTCAGTTCGCTGCACAGCAATCTGATCATCAAGCTGCTTCAGGTTGTCTTTACGCCATTCGTGTTCCTCGGACTGTGTACCTTCGTGATTTCGATGGCATCGCATCTCTATGTCCTGTCCAAGGTCGAGCTGTCCTACGCCTATCCTTTCCTGTCGCTCGCCTACGTCGTTGTCGCCGCCTACGCCTATTTCATTTTCCACGAAGACCTGAATGCAATGCGGGTTCTCGGCATCGCGCTGATCTGTGTCGGCACGGTGTTCATCGCACAAGGCGGCACGAAACAGGATGCGGTCGCAGCCAATGATCGGGTCCAAACAGCTTCTCTCAAGGAGACGTCGAAGTGAAACACATCCTCTTCGGTGGCGACGGGTTCGTCGGCCGTCAGTTAGCCAAACGCCTTTCGGAAGAGGGCGAAGAGGTGATCGTCGCCGACATCGCGGACACCTACAGCCACGTATACGCAAAGGCGAAATTCATCGAGTGCGATGTGACGGACCCCGAAGCGATCGCCGCGGTGCCGATTGCGGACGGCGACATGGTCTATAACCTGTCGGCGAAAATGCTGTCGCCGATCCAGGTGCGCGCCAAGCGGCATGCCTTCTTTTATCCGGTCAATTTTGACGGCACGAAAAACATTATCGAGGCAATGGACCGCGCCGGAGCCGCCAAGCTTGTGCACTACACGACCGATATGGTCTACGGGCACACCGTCACCCATCCGATGACGGAAGATCACCCGGTCGCCCCCCTTGGTGAGTACGGCCAGTCGAAGCTCGACACGGAGACACTAGCGCAGGAGTGGCGGCAACGCGGCATGGACATCACGCTTTTCCGTCCGCGTCTTATCATCGGTCCCGGCCGGCTGGGCATCCTGACCAAATTGTTCAAGCTGATCGACATGAACTTGCCGGTTCCGATGATCGGCTCGGGCAAGAACCCTTATCAGTTCATTTCCGTCTATGACTGCGCCGACGCGGCCTACAAGGCCTGGAAGGCCGGTGTCCCGAACGAAGCGTATAATCTCGGGTCGATCGATCCGCCACCGGTCAGGAAACTCCTGGGAGATCTGGTCAAACACGCGAATTCGAAGTCGATCCTGGTGCCGACCTGGGGCTTTGCGGTCAAACGCACGCTTGACTTGCTCGACGCCATGAACATGCCGATCATGGATCCGGAGCAGTATCTGATCGCTGACGAAATGTGTGTTCTCGACGTGTCCAAGGGCGAACGCCAGCTCGGCTGGGTCCCGGCCTACCGGGACGAAGACATGCTGATTGCAGCCTACAACGAATACCGGGCACAAAAAGACAGCGGAGCGGGCATTGGCCACGGCACCGCGCAGCCGGCAGAATAGGAATTCCTGATGATGCAGAACACCGCACTTCGTGACGATTTCGAGCATTCCGGCGCCGACATGCCGGACAACCGGAAGCCGGACCTGATCACGGTTGAAGAAGCCAAGGCGCTTGACGCCAGGACGATGGCGGATCTCTTCAAGGAACACATCAATCCGGGCCAGTTCCATTTCATGAAATTGCTCGGCTTTCACAAGGTCAAGATCGAGACGGCGGAGGGCATGTATTATGTCGATCAGGACGGCCGGAAGATCCTTGATTTCTTCGGCGGGTTCGGATCGCTGGCGCATGGTCACAACCATCCGCGTGTGATCGCGGCGCGCAAGGCATTCCAGGACGAAGGCCGGCACGAGATTGCGATCGCCTTCCTGTCCCAATATGCCACCGCGCTTGCAAAGAACCTGGCAGCATGTTCGCCTGGCGAACTGGATATGGTCTTCCTCGGCTCTTCCGGGTCTGAGGCCATGGAAGCGGCGGTCAAGGTGGCTGAGCGCGCGTCCGGCAGGAAGAACTGCAGGATCGTGCATGCGGGCAATTCGTTTCACGGCAAGACCAAGGGCGTTTTGTCGATCACGGATTCTGATCTTTATCAGGGCGATTTCAAGCTCGTCGACAACCACATCAAGGTGCCGTTTGGCGATCTGGATGCCCTGACGCAGGCAATCGAAGCGGATCCCGACATTGGCGTCGTCGTTCTGGAGACGATCCAGGGCGGAGGCGGAATCATCTCGGCACCGGAAAGCTACTGGAAGGGTGTTCGCGCGCTTTGCGACAAACACAACGTCCTTTGGGTCGCCGACGAAGTCCAGTGCGGCTATGGCCGTACCGGCAAGTTTTATGCGTTCGAACACTATGGTGTCGTCCCGGACGTGACCGCGCTGGCAAAATCGCTGGGTGCGGGCAAGGCGGCTGTCGGTGCGATGATCGCAAAGAGGGACGTCTACATGAAAGCCTACGGATCACCGAAAACGGCAATGATCCATGCCCAGGCGACCTTCGGCGGAATTGGCGAGGCCAGCATCACCGCGATTGAGGGCTTGAACGTGCTTTACGATGAAGACCTCATCGAAAATGCCGCGCGTGTCGGTGCGCATCTGATTTCCCGGCTGGAACAGCTTCAGGAGAAATATCCGAAGATCATCAAGGATGTGCGTGGGCAAGGTTTGATGGTCGGGCTCGAGTTCCAGGACTTCTCGAAGACGATGCCCGTCGTGCTGCGCCCAATGCTGTCCCTTCTCGATGACAAGCTCAAAGGGTCGCTGTCCGGCTTTATCGGTGCGCAGCTGTTGCGGGATTACGATATCCTGGTTGCGTTCACGGAGTACAATCGAAACGTGATCCGCCTGGAGCCGCCGCTGGTGTGCACAATAGACAACGTCGACACGTTCTGCGATGCCCTCGACGATCTTCTGTCCAAGGGAATCGTCAGCATCGTCAATGGCTTCATCAAGTCGCAGACAGCTTAACCGGCCTGTCGGCATCTTTGTATCCGGATGAAGGAACCCGCTCCATCGCGAGCGGGTTTTTCTTTGCCTGGAAGCGCAACCGCGCACTTCTGGGGAGAGAAGTGGTAAAGCCGACGCCGAATTTGCACCTTTTACGCGCATAGCCGATTGCGCTCCGGGTCGTTAACCGTAACGATCGAAATAAGGCAGACCGTTGAAAATAAAAACTTTTTAGATTTGAAAAACTCTGTACGCGCCTCCGTTGCTATGTTAAAAAACGGTTAAAATACGACTTAAAAATCGAACGGGCCTCAAAGAAGACCCGAACCAAACTGATCCAGGGCACGTCACGCATCGGTAGGAGTACCACATGAGAATCTTCAAACTGGCCGTAGCCGCGGCAGTTGCTTTGCCGCTGGCTTTTGCTGGCGCGGCACATGCCATGCCGGTCACGGGCGACATCACCGAGGGCGGCCCGAGCCCGCGGAACACGTTTCCGGGCGCAGACCTTGCCACCCCCGTGGGTGACTTCGGCCAACCCGACAATAGGGCTTTTCTTGAGCTCGACGGTGGCGACATCAACATCTTCGGCACGATCCAGCACAGAAACAACAATCTGTATCAGGACGCGTGGACGATGGTCGTTAAGAAGGTGACGGAGATCACGTTCTTCTGGGCACCGCATGAAGACAAGAACGGCACCTTTTCCGGCAGCTTTGTCTCGCCGTTCGGCGTTTTCAACTTTGGTCCGGCAGCGTTGGCCGTAGGTGGGCCTGTCGACACCAGCGTAACCGGCAGTGTCGTCCTCGGCACATTGCTGCCGAACGTGGAATACGATTTCAGCGTGGATGCGACCACGTGGGGAACGGCGAAGGAATTCGGTCACTGGCAGGTCAATGCGACGGTCGTACCGCTCCCGGCTGGTGGCATTCTGCTGCTGACCGCTCTTGGCGGCATGGCGGTCTTCCGCACGCGCAAAAAGGTCTGAGCCGGGCCTGACCGGTTAAATACATAGGGGCCGATTGACCGACCCGTGAGTCATATGAAAACGCCGCCTGTCTGGGCGGCGTTTATTCGTTTTTACGTGTTACGAATGCGCTTTCAAGGCGCGAGCCGGTTTGCGCGGGCGGTTTCGAGCGAAAAGACCGGTTTCCAGATTTCCATCAGAACAACCAGCAACGGCAACATGTAGGGCAGGTAGATCCGGTCGTCCGGGAGCGGGAAGGTGACAAACTTGCCGCCGATGCAAAGCGTGATCGCAATCACCGCGATCCATTGCCCTTTGCTGACGCTTGCGCCGCCGCGCAAAAGCAGTCCGAAGCCGAGCAGAAGTATGGCCAGCACCATCAGCCAGTTGAAGGCCTGCACGGTCCGGGCGAGATTGACGACAATCGCCTTGACGTAAAGGACCACATCGAAGGCCGGGTCGAAGCCGCGCATGTCGTCCTGGTACTCGACGTTCGAGAAGTAGAAATGCGGCCACCAGCCCGGGTGATCGGCAGAACCCGTGATCGGGAAATAGAGACAAAGCGCGCCTGCAAACAGAGCGAGATAGATCAGCCTGTCTCTGCCGAGGGCAAGCGCGGCAAGCAGCAGCGCAAAGAAGAACAGGAGCCCGTCGGGCCTGACCAGGAACATCAGGAACAGGAACGGCGCGGCATAAAGGGGCCGCTCGCGGCATACGAAATAGACCGCCGGAAGCGCGAAGGCCGCCATCATGAGATCCGGCGTCGCCTCCCGTGCCGAGAACGTATATCCGATCAGGATCGCCGCCGGACCGATAATCATGAGACCTTGAACGAAGTTCTGCCGGGCGCTCCACACCAGTATGAACAGACCGACCAGCGCCGCGGATACCGTCGAGATGATCGTTGTCGCGTGGACGCGGCCCGTCACGCTACCAAGCTGTTTGATGGCCTCGATATAGCCGACCTTGACCCGGAACATCGGGAAAAGCGAGACAAAGTGTTCGGGCTGCTCATACTGATTGACGCGATAGGGGATGCTCGCCGTCACCTTGTAGAATTGCAGCTCTGATGCGGCTTCCTTGACCTCGCCATAGGCCAGCTTGTGGATGTCTTCCGCGCTGTCCAGCTGGTCCTCTGCGGCGATGCCGACATAGGCGAGTATGTCCCAG
>JBCDEN010000084.1:0-9935 GCA_039179715.1 Pseudomonadota bacterium | reverse complement strand
GGCCAAAACGGCCAAATCCGAAGGACGGCAAAATGGTTGTACCTCGCAGCGTCACCACGCTTGACCGGGCAAAAGGCCCGCTCTGCACAAGCTTCCTCCCGAGATCTTGCCATTTCCGCCGCCAAATCGGCTTCATTTATGGGACCGTACCCTAGCTATAGCGCCTGTGTTGCGCTGCAACCATTACCCGTTAGGTGAAGGAAGCACGCGTCGCTCAGCCATTGAACGAGTTCACGGCGGCGGCACGGTCCTGCTGCCTCCGCATGAGACTTTTGCCCGGCGGTGCCCATTTTTTGTGGATCCACATCCACTGTTCAGGATGCTCCGTGATCCACCGCTCGAAAATCGCATGCATTTGCTCGGTTGCGGCCAGGATATCCGCCTGCCGGTTGTCCGTGCGCGGAACGGTGATCGCCTGGCCTTCAACCCGGAAATGCACGCCTTTCTTGCGAATGACCCGCCCGAGCACGATTGGCACATTGCAGGATCTGGCAAGGGACGCCGGGACCGTATTGGCATAGGCCATCTGGCCGAAAAACGGGACCTGTACGCCGCGCGCTTCCCTCAGATCTCCCATCATCGCGACAATACCGCCGCTTTTCAGCGTTGCCAGAATTTTGCGCGCTGTCTCCGGACCCTTGGACAAGAGCCCGCCGCGATAAAGATCCTTGCGAAGGTTCCGGACAATCTTGTCCGCTTTCGGATTGCGCAGCGCCTGGTACACCCCTGTAATGTCCACGCCGCGCCTTACGACGGGCTGGACGCACAGTTCCCAGTTGCCGCTGTGAAACGACACTAGGAGGCACGCCTGCTCACCGTCGAGCATGGCGTTGGTGACATCGTCGCCAACCGCCTCGAACCGCCGGTCTTGCCGCAGAAGCCTGTCGATATGAAAGGTCTCGGCGGCAACCCGCCCGAGATTCTCCCACATGTCGCGAACAATCTGTGTGCGTTCACTTTCGCTCATCGCAGGAAAGGCGCGCTCAAGGTGCTCCAGTGCCCGATTGTGACGCGCATTGAGCGGGGCAAACAGCCGCCAGCTCTTGCCCATGAGAAAAGATGCCGCGTCAACCGGAATGAGCCGGAACAAGAACACTGCGGCGTTCAGGATTATGCCTTCAAGACGGTTCTGCATCGCGAACCGCTTCGGGTGTTTCCTCTGTCTTTTTTTCAGCGACATTTCGGAGCGGTCACTTTCGGTTTTTCTTACCCTCTCGGCATATGGGTTTTACTCAGGTCATTTTGGCCGCATTGAGACCTTGCGGTACCCGTTCAGACCTGATTGGTATGCGGAATACGACGCAATCGGCAAGTGACGCGTCCATATCCAAGCTCTCTGAGAGATGCAAGCTTCTTTCGATGAACGGACCGTGCGTGACGCACTGTCAGAAAACAGGAACTGAATGCTGGAAGTCATTAGTCTGGCACTGCCGTTTTTCGGCTTGATTATTCTGGGTTTCGGTGCCGGGAAAATTAAGCGCTTGCCGGAATCCGGCCTCGCCTGGATGAATTTTTTCGTTGTCTATCTGGCGCTTCCGGCGCTGTTTTACCGGCTCTTGTCAGAGACACCGTTCGAACAGCTCGCGAATGTTTCCTATATCGCCGCGACGACGTTCACCACGTATATCGTCTTTGCGGTCTCTTTTTGCATCGGCGTTGCCGTGACCCGCGGTAGCATCGGTGAATCCACGATCCTGGGCATCGCCGGTGCCTATTCCAACATCGGCTATATGGGACCCGGACTGACGCTGGCTGTCCTGGGAGAGCAGGCCACTGTTCCGACAGCGCTGATCCTGACCTTCGACAACGCTCTCATGTTTACCCTGGCCCCTTTGCTGATGGCGCTCGCGGGTACCGAAAACGAGTCGATCGCGGAAACACTCAAGCAGATCGCCATCAAGATCTTCACGCATCCTTTCATTCTCGCAACCATCGCCGGCGTCACGGCCGCAGCGCTCGAATTGCGCCCGCCTCAGGCGATCAACACGCTCTTGCTCTATCTCAGCAACGCGGCCGCCCCCTGTGCCCTGTTTGCAATGGGTGTCAGCATTGCACTCAGACCGATGGGCAGGGTTCCGGTCGAGCTTCCGCTGATCCTATCGGTCAAGCTACTGCTGCATCCGTTTCTCATCTTCCTGCTGCTGACATGGCTTGGCGGATTCGACCCGACCTGGATCGCCACGGCGGTCTTGATGTCCTGCCTGCCGCCGGCAACGAATGTCTTCGTGATCGCGCAGCAATATGGAACCTACGTTCAGCGCGCGTCGAGTTTCGTTCTGGTTGGCACTGCCGTCTCTATCATCACGGTAACCGCATTCATCTGGGCCATTACGACCGGATTCCTGCCGATCGGGTGACAAGATATCCTTGAAAGAAAGGATCCGGAGGCCCACGATGCGCCGGATCGCAGCCTCAGGTGACGTATCGATACATGAAGAAAGAAACTCAAACCGACGAGATTTACGACCGATACGTTCCGCCCGTGCGGGACCGCTTGTTGCGCCTGCGCCGGCTTATCCTGGAAACGGCCCGGCGCAATTCAGAGGTCGGAGACGTGCAGGAAACGCTGAAATGGGGTCAGCCGAGCTTCCTGACGGTCAAGCCGAAAACCGGCACGACCATCCGGATCGATAGGGACGGGTCAGGCGCTTCGGACGTAGCCCTCTTCGTCAATTGCCAGACCTCGCTGGTATCGGAATGGCGCGTGCTCTATCCGCATCTGCGGTACGGCGGCAACAGGAGCGTGAACTTCCGCGCGGATGAACCGCTTCCCGAAGCCGAGATCTGCCAGATGGTGTCCATGGCCCTGCGCTACCACCTCGACAAAGCGAGACGCAAACCCGGCTGATATACAACGGCTGGCGGTGTGCGGATTAGCTCGGACGGCGAAATCCGGAAGCCGGGGCCATGCCCTCTCGCATCAGTAACCTCTTGAGCGGGGCAATCCTGTCGACGACGTAAAGCCCAAGTCCGCGCGCGGCCTGAACGGGGAGGAAGGGGGTTAGCAGCGATCGGTTGAGGGCGTCGACGACGTTGGTCCTTGTCGCAATGTCGCGCGCGCGTTTTTTCTCATAGTGCTGAAGGAGGTTCTGGTCGCCCGGATCAATATTCCTGAGACGCGCGCCTTCGACGACCGTGGTCAGGTCGATAATGTCGCGCAGGGACAGATTAAGGCCCTGCGCACCGATGGGCGGGAAGACATGGGCGGATTCTCCGATCAAGGCGATCCTGTTGCCCACGAGGCGGTTCGCATTCATTCCGCTCAGGGGGAAACTCTTGACCTGCGACGACAGCTTGAAGGATCCGAGGATCGAATGCGCCCGGCGTTCAAGTTCAAGTGCGAGGTCATCAGGCTTCATCGCACACAGCCTTGCGGCACCTTCTGCGGTCTCAACGCACACGATCGAGGACATGTTGCCCGGCAGAGGGACAAGCGTGAACGGTCCCGTTTGCGTGTGGAACTCCGTCGAGATGCTGTTGTGCTGAAGTCTGTGCTCGACATTCAGAACAACGGCCACCTGCGGGTATGTCCAGGTTTTTACATCGATCCCGGCCGCGTCCCGCAGCAAGGACTTCCGGCCATCGGCCGCGACCGCTAGCCGGGCGCGAACATTCTCACCGGATGCCGTCTTGATCTGGACATGCTCAGACGGCGTCTCGATGGAAACAGCTTGCTCCGGCAGTATTGTCAACGTCTTTTCACAGGCACATCTCTCTTCAAGCACTGTATTAAGTTTGTCATTCAGGATATTGAATCCAAACTCATCCAGACCAAGATCCGAGGAAGCGAATACGACTTCCGGCGCCCGGATCAAACCGCCCGTGTCGTCGACCATGCGCATCTTGGCGAGAGGTGCCGCGCTTTGTGACAGTTCGTCCCAGACGCCTATGCGGTCCAGGAAGGAAATCGACTGCTGCCAGAGCGCGGTGGTGCGGCCGTCCTGCCCGTTGCTGGCCGGCGCCACAAGCGAAACCGACAGTCCGAGCCGCGCCAGTCCGATTGCGGCAATCCGGCCGGAAGGACCTCCGCCGACGACAACGACGTCTTGCTGACTTGACTGATCGGATTTTGACATGTGGCTCGCCTGACATTCGCTCTCTCGGTTATCAAGATGCGCCTTTGCGCGGCATAATCAACCGGGCGAAACCACGCAGGTGCACAGAAGGCCGGAATATGTGCCGAAAAGCAGGCGCTGCATGCGCGAGATCAAAGTCGGCGGCGACAAAGCGGGTTATCTTCGCGCGGTTCATTTCGACACGCGCGGGAAAGGCCCCGATGACAGCAGCAGCAACTGGCAAGGATGATCTGAACGGGAAGCCCGGAACGAATATCGGCCGGCCGGGCTGGCCGCTTGTGTTGGCGTTCGTCATTGCGCTGAGCCTTGCCGGCTGGAGTTATCTGCTCGTCATGGTCGCGGACATGGTTCCGGTGATGGATATGAGTGAAGCCGGGCCGGGCATGGGTGTGTTCAATCACTTCAACATGTTCAGTGGCTTGTCTTCTGAGGCCCGGGCGGCCCTGGCGGTGATTTGCCTTCCGGCAGGCGCCACATTCGGCATGCCGGGGCCGGACCTGACCGGATACGACCTGGCCAGAATTTTTCTGATGTGGGCCATGATGTCGATGGCCATGATGCTCCCGACAGCAATCCCGATGATCAGGGCCTATCACGACTGGCTCGGGCGTGGCAGCGAGCCCGCGGGGAAGGGGGCCGGCCAGCCCGTTGCAGCCATTCTCGGGTATCTGTGCGTCTGGATCGGATACGCCGTTGTCGCGACTCTCGCCCAATGGGGGCTCTCAGCCGCAGGCGGGCTGAGCGCAATGATGGCTCCGGCAAGCCTTGCGCTGACCACATCCGTCCTGTTCGCGGCCGGCCTCTATCAGTTCATGCCGGCAAAGGCTGCGTGTTTGCACCGTTGCTGGTACCCACGCTGGAACTTCGCCGGCGGCCCGACCGGCCACGGACTTGTGAGTGGATATCGCGAAGGCGTGTATCAGGGGCTGATTTGCCTGGGATGCTGCTGGGCCATCATGACGGTAATGTTTGCGGTCGGCCTCATGAACATCATCTGGATCGCGCTTCTTGGAGGCCTCATGGCGCTGGAGAAGACATTTGCGAGCCATGTGTTTCCCAAACTGATCGGTGCCATCATGATCGGCTGGGCGGCGCTTTTGGTTGCGCTGATTTACGCTTGATGTGAGGCTGAGCTTTTCTGCAGATTTGCGACTGGGGCTGTTTTTTCGGTTCACACTGTCATACGATTGCAATAATAGTCCCCGGGCGCGGTTGGCAAAGGCAGATCGGGGACAAAGACCGGTGCCCACCATAAGCTTTTCAAAACAAACGGCACCGCGCTGCATTTGATGTGAGGAAATCCCGTGACGGACGTAACCCCGGGCAAAGCAGCGCCCGAACCCGCATTGTTTCTGATTCATGTTCTGACGGCGTCCGGCGCACCGATCGCACTGGTTGCGCTGCTGGCGGGTGCACAGGGCAAGTGGGCCGAAATGTTCGCCTGGCTCGGGTTGGCTTTCCTTGTCGACGGAATTGATGGACCGCTGGCGCGCAGATACAATATCGCAGAACGTCTTCCCCGGTGGTCGGGCGCGTCGCTCGATTTTGTGATCGACTACGCAACCTATGTCTTCCTCCCGGCATTCGCGCTTTCCTGGAGCCTTATGCTGTCCCAGCCGTGGAACTGGATCTGTGGCGGGCTGGTCGTCTTCACCGGCGCTCTCTATTTCGCTGACAACGGCATGAAAACACCGGATGGATCCTTCAAGGGCTTCCCGGCAGGCTGGAACATGGTCGTATTCGGCCTGATGGTGCTGTCGCCGTCCCAGGCCTTCACGATCGCCATCGTGATCCTGTGCTGTGCGCTCACATTCGCACCGATCCGTTTCGTGCATCCCGTGCGCGTCCGCCGCTGGCGTATCGTGACACTTCCTGTAACGCTTGGCTGGATGGGACTGGCCGCCTATGCGATCATCAACGACATGTCGCTCGGTGGAATCCTCGCCGTCATCTTCACGGTTTCGAGCATTTACCTGTTTTCCGTCTCGGCGGTTCAGCAACTGCTGGATCGTGTTGATTAACCACCAGATTTGCCTTTTCCGCCCGCGTTGTTGCCGCTAGTGTGCGTGGGATACGGACCCATAAACGAGGCGTGAAGCCTCCCGGAGGTAAATATGGTTCAGGCAATCCGCGTGCACGAAACCGGTGGTCCCGAGGTCATGCGCTGGGAACATGTCGATGTCGGAGAACCCGGCCCGGGCGAGGCGCGCATCCGGCACACCGCGATCGGCCTGAACTTCATCGACACCTATTTTCGCTCCGGTCTTTACCCCGCGCCATCGGGTACACCGTTTTCTCCGGGAAACGAAGGCGCAGGCATTGTGCAGTCGGTCGGGGAGGGCGTCACTCATCTGAACCCCGGCGATCGGGTCGCCTATGCGGGACCGATTGGATCCTATGCTCACGAACGCATCATCGCGGCTGACAGTCTCGTCGTTGTGCCGGAAGGGATCGACGACAAGACCGCCGCTGGAATGATGCTCAAGGGAATGACCGCCCAGTACCTGCTGCGGCAGACATACCAGGTAGGACCCGGTACGACGCTTCTGTTTCACGCAGCAGCCGGTGGCGTCGGACTGATCGCCGGGCAATGGGCCGCCCATCTCGGGGCAACGGTGATCGGAACAGCCGGTTCACCTGAGAAAATCGAGCTCGCCAAGGCCCATGGCTACCAGCACATGATCAACTACCGGTCCGAAGATTTTGTTGAACGGGTGAAAGAGATCACGGGCGGCAACGGCTGCGACGTGGTCTACGACTCGGTCGGCAATGACACCTATCCGGGCTCCCTGGATTGCCTGAAACCACGCGGATTATGGGCAAGTTTCGGACAGTCTTCCGGACCGATAACAGACTTCAACCTGGCGCTTCTCGCGCAAAAGGGCTCCCTGTTCGCGACCCGGCCGACCCTGTTTACCTATATCGCCACCCGCGCAGCGCTTGAAAAAACGGCGGCTGAACTCTTCGACGTTGTTCAAAAAGGCATCGTCAAGATCGAAGTGAACCAGGAGTACCGGCTGGCCGACGCGGTGCAGGCGCATCAAGATCTCGAAGGAAGAAAAACGACCGGAACCACTGTTCTCATACCCTAAGAGGAAACAGGCGCGATGCTCAGCGGCCGGGCCCAGGAGCTGTCCCGCAACCTCTACAGTCCAGCCATGCGTTACTTCATGGCGGCTGCGGAGGCTGGGTCTATCAGGGCCGCCTCAAGGGAGCTGAACGTTGCCTCGTCTGCGGTCAACCGCCAGATCCTCTGGCTGGAAGATGCGCTGGGAATGCAACTGTTTGACCGCGTCGGGCGGCGCATACGGCTGTCTCAGGCAGGCGAACTGCTTTTGGCCCATATTCGCCGGACCTATTCCGACTTCGAAGGCACGGTCGCCGAACTGGACGCTCTGAAGGGCCTGCGGCGCGGCTCCGTCTCCATTGCCAGTGTCGAAAGCGTGTCGGAAAAACTGCTGCCTGCGCTGATCAGCGGTTTCAGAAAGCGATATCCGGGCATTCATGTCAGTGTCTCCATTTCGTCGTCGCAAGACGCTGCGGCAAAGGTTGAAGCTGCCGAAGCGGATGTCGGTTTCACCTTCGATCCGCCCGAAAACTCGGCACTGACAGTGGCATTCGAGCATGAACTCGTGATCGGAGCGCTGATGTCGCCGAGGCATCCGTTGGCCGACCGGGGCGCGCTCGGTCTTCATGATTGTCTCAGGTTTCCCGTTGCCTTGCCGGCCGAAGGATTGTCTCTACGCACGCGGCTGGATCTCGTGAGAAGCCGTATACCCGGTGCGTCGAGAACCTATGTCGAGGCAAATTCCCTGCGTTTGATGCGGGCTCTTGCGCGCGAGGAGGACGTGATCGGCTTTCAGACGATGATCGGCTGCGAGGATGATCTTGCAGCCGGATTGCTCGTCTTCCGGCCGCTCACGGATGCGCCGCTGCAGGCGGACCGTTTGTGCGTGATAACATCGTCCCTGCGGGCGCTTGCACTTGCGCCGGGAATGTTTTTTGACCATGCAGTGTTGACCATGAAAGACAATCTTCCTTCTATTGATGCCAAAACGGCATCATAAAGGTCTCAAATGAGCGCTTTGGTTCCGCGGTTTTTTAAGGCACATTTTGCCAAGGTTTGTGGCGTTTCGTCATGTGAGGGAGACTGTTGATGGGTCGCTTGACGACGCATGTACTGGACACGGCATTGGGAAAGCCCGCGCGCGGGCTCAGAATAGACCTGTGGCGCAACGAAGAAACGCCGGTCTTCGTCTCGTCTCATGAAACCAACTCGGACGGACGCGTGGATGGGCCGATCCTTGACGGCGACGCGTTCAGGACAGGAACCTATGAGCTCAGGTTTCATGCAGGCGATTATCTGAAGACCACGGGACAGGATCTTCCCGATCCGCTGTTTCTGGACATCATTCCAATTCGCTTCGGTATCGCTGAAACAGAGGGTCACTATCACGTCCCGCTGCTGCTTTCCCCGTTTGGTTATTCGACATACAGGGGGAGCTGAGAGATGCGTGACACGATCCGCTTCCTCAGACGTGGCGAAATCGTTGAACTGCATAATGTGGGTCCGACGGAAACCCTTCTCGACTATCTGCGCCTTCGTCAGCGGCAAACCGGCACCAAGGAAGGGTGCGGAGAGGGCGACTGCGGCGCCTGCACGGTGGCGCTCGGACGCCTTGTGAAGGGCAAACTGGTCTATCAGCCGGTGAACAGCTGCATTCTGCTGCTTGGCATGGTCGACGGCGCGGAACTGGTAACGGTCGAGGACCTTGCCCAGGACGACCGGCTGCATCCGGTTCAGCAGGCCATGGTGGATCTGCACGGCTCCCAGTGCGGGTTCTGCACGCCCGGTTTCATCATGTCGCTGTTCACGCTCTACCACGCAGCGGATGTTTCCAAGACCCGAAAGACCGTGACCGACTGGCTTGCCGGCAACCTGTGCAGGTGCACCGGCTACCGGCCGATTGTCGACGCGGCCCTTGAAACCTGCTTTCAGGTAACGGACGACGCCTTCACATGGCGCGCCAACGAAACGCGGGAACAGCTGCAGCATCTCGCCGACAGCCGCGACATCTTCATTGGTGACGGTGACGGCTTCTTTTCCGCACCGTCCTCGCTGGACGGTCTGGCCGCACTTTACGGCCAGCACCCGGACGCAACGCTTATCGCCGGCGGAACGGATGTCGGCCTCTGGATCACCAAGCATCTCCGTGAATTGCCGAAAATGATCTGGCTCGGGCGGATCGAAGGCCTGGACCGCGTTGAAGACAGCCCCTCGGGCGTCCTGATCGGATCAACGGCGACCTACACCGCGACGGAACGCGCCGTCACGGGGATTTCCCAGGACCTCGGCGAACTGTGGAGACGGATCGGATCGAAACAGGTGCGCGCATCGGGCACCGTGGGCGGCAACATTGCGAACGGCTCCCCGATCGGAGACACACCGCCGGCCCTGATCGCGCTCGGCAGCACGCTCGAACTGCAGTCAGCTGAAGGCTCGCGCGCCATTGCCCTGGAAGACTTCTTCCTCCAGTACGGCAGGCAGGACCGAAAGCCCGGTGAATTCGTCACGGGTCTCTTCGTGCCCCGGCTTTCCGCCAATCAGGCATTCCGCTGCTACAAGATTTCCAAGCGGTTCGATCAGGACATTTCCTCCGTCATGGGCGCTTTCCGTTTTACGGTGGAAGAGGGACACATTGTCGCCTCCCGGATTGCATATGGCGGCATGGCCGGCACACCGATGCGCGCGTCAAACGCCGAAAAGGCGCTGTCCGGAGCAGAGCTTGACGACCCATCGACCTGGGGCGATGCGATGAAAGCGCTCCTTTCCGATTTTGATCCCTTGACCGATATGCG
>JBCDEN010000603.1:0-3124 GCA_039179715.1 Pseudomonadota bacterium | reverse complement strand
GGCCCCGAGCACCTATTCCTTTCAGGCAACGCTCTCCAACAACAGCCGTCCGGACTGCCTGATTCACATGCCCAACGGCGCACCGTCGCTCGCAATCGATGCGAAATTTCCGCTCGAGGCCTTTAACCTCCTGCGCAACGACGAAACGGAGGAGCAGCTGAAATATGCACAGTCCCAGTTCCGCCGCGACTTCGCCAAGCATATCCAGGATATCAGCGAGAAGTACCTTCTGCCCGGCGAGACTCAAGACACGGCCTTCCTGTTCGTGCCGTCCGAAAGCGTATTCGCGGAACTCAACGAGGGTTTTGAAGACCTGATCCAGAAGGCGCACCGGTCGAGAGTGGTGATCGTGTCGCCGTCGCTGCTGATGCTGTCGATCCAGGTGATCCAGTCGGTGCTTCGGGATGCCAAGATGCGCGAGCAGGCGCATCTCATCCAGGCGGAGGTCGGACATCTGATCTCGGATGTCGGTCGTCTCAACGACCGGGTCGGAAAACTGCAATCCCACTTTGCGCAGGCCAACAAGGATATCGACCAGATCCTGATTTCGACCGACAAGATCACCAAGCGCAGCCGCAAGATCGAGGACCTGGAACTCGGCGAGGCAGAGGCGAGCAGAGAAGAAGTCAGTTCCCCGGAACCCCAGCTGTCGCTGGCGCCGAAGGGCTAGCGTCCGGGCTCATTTATGAACCTGTACTCTAGGAAGAATCCCCGAGCCGGCGGGCTCTGGTGATCGCCCCCCACTCCGTTGCCGCGATGCGTTTGATCGCGCTGTCGAGCGGCTCATAGTCCACGGTCATCGTGAAGCCGTTTGCATGAAGCAGCGCGTTGGGGCCGGTGACGATCCCCACATGACCTTTCCAGAAGACGAGATCCCCGCGCTGAAACGCTGACGGATCGTCGTGCGGGATCTCATCTCCGGCCGTGTTCTCCTGCATGTCGCTGTCGCGCGGAATGTCGATGCCCCCGGCTTGGGCCGCCAGTTGGACCAGTGCGGAACAGT
The DNA here is from genome assembly GCA_039179715.1 of Pseudomonadota bacterium. GTDB lineage: Bacteria > Pseudomonadota > Alphaproteobacteria > Rhizobiales > Stappiaceae > Roseibium. The sequence continues at coordinate 2,121 of JBCDEN010000603.1, read as the reverse complement.
CAAGTCCGACGCTCGTGCGTCCGCCCCACAGATAGGGTGTTCCGCGAAATTCTTCGGCTACACCGACCCAGTCCAGTTCGATGTGGTCCAGCGCGACCAGATGCCTGGCCACGACCGCCGAGCCGTCGCTCAGGATGGCATATTTCAGGCCACGGGTTTCCGCCTCGCCGGTGACGGTGACCTTTGAGCCGATCGAGAGGAACCCGAGCGGCGGGAATTTCAGATCGGGACCTGGATAGCGATAGCTGCGCAGCGCGCGCACGCGATGCGTTGCTGCCGTTACCGGTCCCAGCCCGTCCGACGAAAACCAGCCGACATATCCGTCGGTATCCAGTTGTCCCCACGCCCAGCCTTCCGTGGTCTTTTCGTAGACGGTAACCCATTCACCGCACAAGGCTTCGGTATCGATGGAATGATCCGGACGCGGTTCCGGACGCACGGCAAGGCTGTCCGCCGTCACCTGAAGAACCTCGCCCTCGGCGAAGCGCCGCGCTTCGACCCGGCCCTGGTAATCCATTGCGGCCAGATCCAGCCGTACTGGATGGAGGCGGCGGTCGAACAGGCTTTTCATATTCAAGTCAGCTTCCAGACCGGAGTTGGATCTATCGGGGCAATTCCCTAGCCTTGTCTACCACGAGATCGCCGAGTTGTTCGAGATAAAGCGCGCCCTCGACCGTTCGCGTGATGATGACGTTGCGCTTGTCGGCCTCGTCGCGCTTGCGCGAGAGCAGCCTGAGACCGCCGAGCGTGTCGAGCGCCCGGGTGATGGCCGGTTTGGTCACGTTCAGCTTGGCCGCTAGGCCGCGCACGGTGTGCGGCGGCGGCTCGAGATAGACCGTCAGGAGGATCGTCAACTGGCGCGCAGACAGGTCCTGCTCGCTGTCCCGTACCAGCGCCAGGTTGACTTCATGCAACAATTTCAGTGCCTGAGAGGCGCGTATGTCGACAACCATGACCGTACCGATTTCACTCCTTGGCCATGGTTATGGAAACACAAAAACGTTTCGGACCCGTTATTGTGAGACGGAATACCGCTCCGAGATCACGTCGAAGAGACACCTGATCCCCTGTGCCTCACCGCCTGCGGTCTTGCCCGGCTTGTCCGCCGGAGCCCAGCCATAGATATCGAAATGCACCCAGCTTTCGGTGTTTTCGACAAAGCGGGACAGGAACAACGCGGCGGTGATCGACCCCGCGAAGCCGGTGCCGGACGTGTTGATGTGGTTGATATCGGCGACCTTGCTGTCGAGATATTTCATGTAGGGCTGCCAGAGCGGCAGACGCCACAGGGGATCCGCCGATGCCTCGGCGACGACGGCAATGTCATCGGCAAGACCTTCGTCATGTGTGTAGAAAGGGGGCAGATCCGGTCCGAGCGCGACGCGCGCCGCGCCGGTCAGGGTCGCCATGTCGATGATCAGATCCGGCGTTTCCTCATCGGCAAGCGCAAGTGCGTCGCCAAGAATCAGCCTGCCTTCCGCGTCGGTATTGCCAATCTCCACGCTCAGGCCCTTGCGGCTTGGCAGAACATCGCCCGGACGAAAAGCGCTGCCGGCAACCGCATTTTCAACACAAGGCACAATCACGCGCAGGCGCACGGGCAGCCGCGCGGCCATGATCATGGAGGCAAGACCGAGCACGTTGGCCGCTCCTCCCATGTCCTTTTTCATCAGCGACATGGAATTGCCCGGCTTCAGGTTCAAACCGCCGGTGTCAAAAACAACGCCCTTGCCGACAAGCGTCACCTTGGGATCACCATCCTTGCCCCAAGTGAAATCGGCCAGACGCGGAGCCCTGGAGCTTGCGCGACCGACCGCGTGGACCATCGGGAAACTTTCCTTGAGCAGATCCTCTCCGACGACGAGGCGGCCCTCGCCGCCATGTGCCTGAAACAGCTGTTCGACAGATGCGGCGAGTTCTTCCGGGCCGAGATCATTCGCGGGTGTGTTGATCAGGTCGCGCGCAAGCCGCACGCCGTCCAGAATGATACCGATTCGGTCCAGATCGACATCGGTGCCGACACCGAGCCGCGACCCCCGGCCGGAAGGTGTCAGGTAGCGGTCGAAGCGGTAGGACGACAGTCCAAAGCCGAGCGCGGCCTGCTCCGGATCCGGAAACCCG
>JBCDEN010000091.1:0-9619 GCA_039179715.1 Pseudomonadota bacterium | reverse complement strand
GCTTGGCCGGGATGACGATGGAAGGGCAGGCGCCCCCACGATCACGTGAATACAGGAAACGCAGCCTCAGCCTGAGGAAAAGGTTCGGTACCAGGACGAGAAAGGTGAGGCACCTGTGCTGTCCGGCCGCCATTGCGTCACCCCGGACAAGCGATAGCGCAGATCCGGGACCTACTCGCCTGTCGACGAGCCGCATCGCTTGATTGTGGTCGCTTTCCATAACCTTTCGGAAGGCTCTGGAAACGAGTAGATCCCGGATCTCGATACACTCGTCCGGGATGACATCGGTGCGAAGAGATCAAGGACGACAAGAAAACCTCATCCTGAGGAGGACCGGCAGGTCCGTCTCGAAGGATGTGCCATCCACGGGTTGTCATCTCGGTTTGCCGCATTGACGGAAAGACCGGGAACCAGTCGTCCCCAGGGTTTGTCAGTGATAAAGACGGTCAGGCGAGCGGCTACTGGATCCCTGCCTTCGCAGGGATGACAAGGGAAAAGGACGCATCCCGACATTCCAAAGCTGAATACTTTGGTGCCTCATGTTCAAATTGTAGAAATGCTTAGCGTAGAGAAATCCGCTTCAGCCGCAACATGCCCAAAATCCCGAGCGCCGGACCGATGGCCATCAGGGTGAACATGCCCGGCCAGCCGATCAGGTCTGCCCCGAGAGGTGTGAGCTGAACCGTGAAGAAGGTCAGCGCGAAGCCGAGGGCGGTCTGGAAGCTCATCAGGCTTCCGGCTTGTTCGGGCGGCGCGTAATCGGCGACGAGCGCGGAGAACTGGGCGGAGTCCGGCAGGATCGCGGCGCCCCAGACCAGCACGCAGACGATTGTCAGCCAGACAGGGCCGCCGAAGGTGACGGCGGAGGCGACCGCCGCCGTGCCGCTGACCACCATCGCCAGGATCGCGATATTCGCCTTGCCGACCCGGTCGGCGACAATCCCGGCAAAGACGCTGGCGACACCGCCGGCGGCAATCGTCAGAAAGGCGATCAGGCGGGAGAGGGAAACGGCGTCGCTTTGCGCCATATGTGCGGAGAAGGAGAGCGTGAGCGCGACCCCGATCCACGCCCACATCGCATAAAGCTCCCACATGTGGCCGAGATAGCCGGCATAGGCATAGCGAATCCGGGGATTGGTCCAGGCCGTGAAGATCGCGTCGATCTTCATGCGCGGCGCCTTGGCATGAAACGGTCCAAGACCTGCGAACAGGCAGAGAATGCCGCCAATGGCAGAGGCAAGCGAGGCGACGGTGAGGCTCCAGCGCCAGTCGGCACCGCCCAGAAGCGCCAGCAGGTGCGGCGCGGCCGAGCCGAGCGTGAGAGCGCCTACCAGCGCGCCCACGAGAAAGCCCCGGTCCTTCTGACCCCAGCCGACGGCGATCTTCATGCCCACCGGATAGACCCCGGCAAGCAGCGCGCCCGTTGCAAACCTTGCCAGGATCGAGATGGCGCCACCCGGTTCAACGACGAGAAGACTTGCGTTGAACAGCGCGGCAGTGATCGCTGAGAAGGCAAACAGCCGGCGCGGATCGATCCGGTCGGCAAGCCCGAGGAGCGCGGAGGCGAGCGCACCGGCGACAAACCCGATCTGAACGGCGCTGGAGAGCGCCGCCTGCCGCATTTCGGGAATCGGAAATTCGCGGGTGAGGTCGGGCAGGATCGCGGCGGACATGAACCAGAGGCCCATCCCGGTAACTTCCGCGACCATCAGCAGCGAAAGCGAGCGCCATTTGCCTGTGAAGTCAGTCTCCAAGGCCAAGTTCTTTCCGGGCTTTTTTGGTGAGTTTCGCCGCGATGATCTTGTGGGCGGCAACGATATAGGCCTTCAGGTCCTCTTCGCTAAGCGCGCCCTCCTTCTCCATCTGAACCCATTTTGCGCGGGCAAGATAAGGCGCGGGGATCATGCCGTCCTGCTGGGTCAGCAGCGAATAGGACATGTCGGAACACTTGAAGCCGATCCGCTGATGGTCGCCGTCGCCCCAGCGCGAGCAGATCGCGAAGATCTTGCCGCCAACCTTCCACACAGAGGCGTTGCCCCACTGGATCACGTGGGTCGTTGCAGGCAAGCTTTTGCAAAAGGCATCGAAGTCGTCGCGGGTCATGTGAAACTCGTGTCTGAACAGCACGCTGGGAACGGCAGCGCAGAGTGACGTTTCATCTCCGTTCGTGCAAGCCGCGCACTGATCAAAAAAATATGTCACACATTCCGATCTCCTGCCCTCTAACACTGTGAAGGACCGCAAAACAGGATCGCGAAATGACAATTGCAGATGTATCGCCGGCAGTGGTGAAGGCCGCACAGCAAGGCGAAAGGGCAGCCGTGGAAGAGGTTCTGCTGAGCGTTCAGGACAAGATTTACAACCTTGCGCACAGAGTGCTGGTCAATCCCGACGATGCGAGTGAGGCGACGCAGGAAATCCTGATCCAGCTCCTGACGAAACTATCGACGTTCCGCGCTGAGAGCGCGTTTTCCACCTGGGCCTATAGGATCGCCATCCGTCATATCATGAGCGCCAAAAAGCTGCGCGACCGTGACCCTGGCCTGACGTTCGAGATGTTTGCCGCCGATCTGGAAACCGGTCTTGTCGCAGATCCGCCGGAGGCTCCCGATCAGGCGCTGCTTTTGAACGAACTGAGAGTCTCCTGCACCATGGCGATGCTCCTGTGCCTGTCGATGGATCTCAGGCTCGCCTATGTGCTCGGCGATGTCTTCGAACTCGACCAGTCCGAGGCCTCCACGATACTGGAGCTGGAACCGGCAACGTACCGAAAGCGGCTGTCGCGCGCCCGCGCGGACGTGATTGCGTTTACTTCCCGCCATTGCGGGCTTGTGGGCACGGAGACGAAATGCAGTTGCCCCAGACGCCTGCCCGCAGCCCTTGAAGCCGGACGGGTGCAGCGCGGTTCCTATCCAAATACCGCCGGTTCGCAGCTGTCTCATGCAAATGTGAAAGCCGACATCGGGGCCGTGGTTGAGGATCTGAAGACCTTCAAGCTCCAGCAGTCGGTTCCGCATCGCGACTGCCCTCAGGACATCCGCAACGAGCTCACCAGAATTCTGTCGCCGGGACGTTAAGACCGCTTCCGGCACAGACCCGCCAGAAACCGAAAACCTCAACTGAACACCTCAACCGGCTTGGCAACACGCGGGGCTGGCACCGCTTTGCCAATTTCATGAATGGAGACCCCATGAAACATCGATTTCACGCAGCAGCGGCCGCAGCCGTAATCGCACTGTCAACCCTTGCCACCCTGGCGCATGCAGAAGGAACAGGAAAGATGACACAAGATCAGGAAGACGTTCTGGCACTTATCAGCAAAATGACCGGCTCGTTCGAGGCAGGGGATCTCGATAGGGTGATGCAGACCTATGAAGCCGATCAGACCATCATGTTTGAGCCGGGCAAGCCCGTTTCGGATGCGAAAGGCGCGAGGCTGGCCTTTGAACGGTTCCTGGCCGTCTCACCGAAGTTTTCCTATTCCGGCCACGAAGTGATCGTGGAAGGTGACATCGCTGTTCACATCGCACCCTGGCAAATGACCGGAACAGATCCGGCAGGCAAACCGGTCGAAGCGGCGGGTCTTTCCATCGCTGTCTTGCGCAGGCAGGCGGACGGCGCCTGGAAAATGGTTATCGACAATCCGCATGGCAGCCACCTGCTGACCGGTTCAGCCGACTGAGTTCGGGAAACGCCCGGTCAGGACCGGCGCAGCTTTCTCAAGACGATGTGGTCTGGCGGTCTTCCGCCGGGCCACAACATGTCTGGCGTTCCATCGGATCTTCGGGCACAAACCTCGGCCAACGCGGTGCCCGCGCAAACGCCATCACGGCACGGAGCCAGCCAAACCTGAAAAACGCACGCACCCACGCGCGCTGTTTCTCCTGTCTGAGTTTTATCGCCTGCCTTTCGAAAGAGACATGCTCGGGCAGGTCTTCCGGCCACAGGTCCGCATGATACGGATAAAGCTGCCTGCGCGGGTCGTTCCAGGCGTGGCCGCCATTGCAGCCAGTCGTCCCGGTGGTGAAGAGTGACGTGGGAATTGTCATCGGAAACACCTCTCATATTTGATTTTGAATGAGTTTCTGATGCATAGTTTCTCATATCAGGAATATAACTTCATGTTTTTGAATTGAAATTAAGGTTTCAAAAATGAAACAAAGTATTGATTGGGAAGATTTGAGGCTCTTTCTGGCGGTGGCCAAGGCGGGTGGGCTGGCAGGTGCCGCCGAGACGACCGGAGCGAGCGCGGCGACACTTGGAAGGCGCGTTGCGTCCCTTGAAAAAAGTTTGAACGTGCGTCTTGTGGAGCGTGAGGCGCGCGGCTATCAGCTGACATCCGCCGGAAGGGATCTGCTGATACGCCTTGAGGATATGGACGAGGCCGCCCGCGCGATCTCGGCCTGGCGGGAAAGCGGCAGCACGAAACGGCGGGTGCGCATTTCCGCGGGCGACTGGACCGCTCGGCTGCTCATGGACAATATCAGCGCCTTCTGGTCACAGGATGATCCCTGGGTCCCGGAGTTTCTGGCCGACCCGCGCAGCCGCGACGTTGCCCGGCGGCAGATCGATATCGGGGTTCGCAGTCAGCGCCCGAAGCAGGAGTGGCTGGCGGGGAAGAAGATCGGAACAGTCAGATATGCCGTTTATCAGGCTGCGTCGGTCAAAGACGAAACGGAGATCGGCTGGATCGGTATCGTTGAGGACGAGGCCCATTTCCCGACCGGCAGCTGGATACGCGATCACCACGGCGACGAGGTCACGATCACCGTGAACAGGGCCATGCATGCCCTGTCTCTGGTCCGGCAGGGCGCAGGGCGCATGCTGTTGCCGATGTTTGTCGGCGAGGCATTTTCCGATCTTGCGCGGCTGAGCGACCCGATCGGTTCCCTTCAAACGGAAAGATGGCTGGTCATGCACCAGGACGAGCGGCACGAACCGGCGGTTCGCAAGGCTCTTTCCGCACTTGCAAAGCTGTTGAAAACAGATCCGGTTTTGCGCGCCGAACCATGAAATCCCGCCGATTGGGCCGACGAAACCAGCGGAAACGGCCGCTCTCCTTGAATCAATTTTAACTAGGCTCCATATTTACTCATGAATGGAGCCGGTTGGTTCCTGCCCGGATGCCTGATTGGGTCCGGGTGCAAGGTCGCTTCGACAAGGACTTTGAGGATGTCACGCATGTCAGCGTTTTCCAGCCCGTTTATGCTCGGGTTCGACGATATCGAACGTGTGCTCGATCGCGTTTCAAAAGCCGCCAATGACGGCTACCCGCCCTATAACATCGAACGCCTTCCGAAGGTCGAGGGCCGGGGCGACGTGATACGTATCACCCTGGCGGTCGCCGGCTTTACCCGCGAACAGCTTGACGTCTCGGTGGAAGAAAGCCAGCTGGTCATTCGCGGCAGACAGGTCGACGACAAGTCACGCGAATATCTGCATCGCGGCATCGCCGCCCGGCAGTTCCAGCGTGCGTTCGTGTTGGCCGAAGGCATCGAGATCCTCGGCGCTGACCTGAAAGATGGTCTTTTGTCCATCGACCTGGCGCGTCCCGAACCGGAACGCGTTATAAGAAAAATAGAAATCTCCAGCGGCGAATAGACCCTCGTCGGCTAAAACAACGGAGAAAGACTGATGCACGATCCCAATGGCCCGGACTGGGCCGACCAAACCGTTTTGTCCGAATTCATGTCTGCGGATGAGCTGACCGAGCTTGGCACGGGCGACGTCGCCTATATCAAGCCGATCAAGGCCGTTGACCTCAAGGAAATGTTTCCGGACGTCCCGCCGTTGCACGACAACGTGACGCTTTACGCACTGCAGAATGCGGATGGGACACCAATCCTGCTCGCCGACAGCCGTGAAGCAGCCGTGGCAAACGCCTTCGAGGCCGAACTCGAAATGGCGTCGCTTCACTGACAGACGCTGCGGTGGACAGAGCTGTCGTGGAGTTCTGCGCGGCCGCACGCCGTTTGCCGCGGGAACAGGAAGCAGTAATATGAACGCGGCCCTGTTGAGGCCGCGTTTTCTTTCTGATCAGCCGACGATCAGCTGCTTCAGCTGCAGCGATTCGTACTCAAGTTCGCTCAACCGGTAGTTGACGACATCGCCGATCGTGACCATGCCGATGACGGTGCCGTTTTCAACGACAGGCATGTGGCGGAATCGCCCTTCGGTCATCTTGCGCAACAGCGAAATCAGGGGATCATCAGGTCCGCACACTTCCACATTGCGCGTCATGATGTCGCCGACCGTCTGTTTCAGCGTTTCACCGGGTGTCTCCGCGAGCCTGCGAACGATGTCCCTTTCCGACAGTATGCCCTGAAGTTCGCCGGCGGCATCCTTGACGATCAACGCGCCGATACGCTTGTCCCGCAGCATTTCGGCCGCTTCCAGAAGCGTGTTCTGGGGGCGGAGCGCAAACACCTCCTGTCCCTTCGATGCTAGGATCCTGCGCACGGATGCCGCCTCGTTGGACGTGTTGGACTTGGAGGACTGGCTGTGGGTTGTCGCTTGCATCTTGTCTTTACGGCTCGGGGCCTGATAAGAGCTTGGCATGATTTGGGCTCCCTTTTGTCTGTCCCTCTCCGGACCTGATGTCCAGCTTAGCCGAAACATGCCTGTTTAAGGAACTCTTCAAATTGCAAGATTTGATACTCTCCCCGTTTGTTGCCACAAGCCTGTTCGTTCTGGCCTGTTTCGCAGGCTTTCAATACAGGCGTGTGTGGGTCAACGAGGGGCCGAGATGGAAGCTCTGGCTGTTCGGAGTGGTGGCGGGCGTCTGCCTGGCGATCGTGGCATTCATACCGGTCGCGGCGAACACCTGATCCGGTCAGCCGGATGTCAGCTTTCCATCTGCGCCAGCATCTTGCGCGCGCGCGGACAGGCCAGCCGCTCGCGCAAGGGGCTGTCCGGGTCGATATCCTTGTTGCAGACGAGGCAGTGATCCGCATCCGCGATCGCGTTCAAACCGCCGCAGCTTCCCTTGATGGTCCGTCCGGAGAAGATCACTCCGACAGCCATGCCGACAACGACAACAAGGAGAAGCGCAAATGCCAGAACGAAGGTCATCAGGATCTCAATCCGCTTGCTTTGTCAGGCCTGTAGGGCCTTAAAACGATTGCTTGCCGCAGTTACAAATCCGCCATTCGGCGCATCCGTATTCCGGTCTATGAACATGACCGCCAGATCGCGCTGATTGGCAATCGCAAGTCCGCGTTCCGTACCCGCAGCCAGAAGAGCGGTCGACCAGGCGTCCGCCATCATTGTATTTTCCGCCAAAACGGTTACCGATGCTGTTTTATGTATGATCGGACGACCGGTATGGGCATCAATTATGTGTGAATAGCGCTGGCCGTCATGCTCGAAATAGTTCCGGTAGTCACCGGATGTCGCCATTCCCAGGTTTGAAACGCTGGCCACCTTGAAGGCCTGGCGCGACAGGGCATTCGGCGATTCGATGCCGATCTGCCACTCCATGCCGTCCGCATTCAGACCGGACACATAGATATCGCCGCCGATCTCGACCATGAAATCCGAAAGACCGAACGACCTGACCACCTCGGCGAGTTTGTCAACGCCGTAGCCCTTGCCGACAGAAGGAACATAGATCTGCGTTTCCGGACGCGTCTTGCGCAGCGAGCCGTTGCCGACGTTCAGTCCATCCGTCTGGCCTGCCGCGCCTTTGGCAGCAGACAGGATCGCCGCAGCCGGTTCAGCGTGTCTGCCCGGCTTTTTGGCACCGAAGCCCCAGGCCTCGATCACAGGGCCGAGCGTAATGTCGAATTGCCCTTCACTTGCGTGATTGACGTCCTTCGAGGTCTGAACCACCTTCGCAAGGTCTTCGGAAACCTGCATGGGCTCGCTGGATTTCCACGCATTGAACCGGGAGACTTCCGAGGTCGGGTCCCAATTGGAAAGCGTCGCGTTGACACTTTCAAGGCTGTTTCCGATTGCCTTTTGCAGCGCGGCCTTGTCAACCCGCCGGTCATGATCGACAGCCGTCACCGAATATCCTGTGCCCATCGTCGAACCGGAAAGTTCCAGAATATCCGCTCCGCCTTTACAGGCAGCCAAGGACAACGACATCAGGATGAAGCTGCGCCGGGAAAATAAGATATCAGTGGGCACGGTACCAGTCTCCGGTAGATCATGAGCGACACGTGTCGCATGTCCATTCGCGCTTTTCATTGGTTTTGCCAGTCAATTCAACCAAAAAATTTTGTCCACAGGCAAATTAGTGCTTTTGACCGCGGCAAAAACATAGCATATCCGGGTCTAGAATTTTCTGGAGGCAGAGTGCGTGCAAAGCTTTAAGCTCAAAAAAGGTCTTGATCTGCCGATTACGGGCACACCCGTTCAAGAGATCAGCGACGAGCGCAAGACAAACTCCGCTGCGGTTCTTGCTGCAGACTATATCGGGCTGAAGCCGCGTCTGCTTGTAGGGGAAGGTGACACCGTCGGTGTCGGCGCCCCGTTGTTTTTCCACAAGGACTCGCCCGACGTGATGGTCGTGTCACCTGTCGCCGGCCGTGTGAGAGCGGTCAATCGCGGTGCACGGCGCGTCTTGATCAGTGTGGTGATCGACATTGACGACACTGCCGCCGAACCGGTCGACTTTTCAGATGTCGGTGATCTCGGTGAAACCTCCGGCCTTGTGGAGCGGCTGTGTGCCTCCGGGCTCTGGACCTCTTTCCGCACCCGTCCCTATTCCAAGGTTCCGGACCCCGCGTCGCGTCCGGCGGCCCTGTTCGTGACCGCAACGGACACGGAGCCGCTTGCGGCCGACCCGGCCATCATCATACGCGACAACGGCGAGGCCTTCGAAAAAGGCCTTGAGGCAATCAAGTCGCTGAGCGAGGGAAACACCTATCTTTGCTGCGAGACGGGCGCCGAAATCCCCGGTTTGACCATGTCAGGTGTCGAAGTCGCCGGATTTTCCGGACCGCATCCGGCAGGACTGGCCGGCACGCATATTCACTTCCTCGACGCGCCGAGCGCAGAAAAGACAATCTGGAGCATCGGCTACCAGGATGTCATCGCAATCGGAAAACTGCTTGAGACCGGGCGCTACGATCCAAGCCGCGTGATTGCCCTGTCCGGTCCGCGCTGTTCGAGGCCGCGGCTGGTGCGAACGGTGGCCGGAGCGTCGATGGAAGAACTTGCCGAGGGCGAGCTCACCGGCGACGAGCCGGTGCGGCTCATTTCCGGATCCGTCCTGAGCGGGCGTCTGGGCGAAGGGCCGAGTGCCTATCTCGGGCGCTACGCGAGGCAAGTGACCCTGATTGAAGAGGATCACAAGCAGATCCCGCTGGGCTGGATCAGGCCGATGCCGTCCAAATACGCCTTTCAGCCCGTGCTCGGGTCCGCGTTTTCGAAAAAGGTCTATGCGCTGACATCGAACCTGAACGGCGGGCGCCGGGCGATGGTTCCGCTCGGCACGTTTGAGCAGCTGATGCCGCAGGACTACCTGCCAACCCAGCTTTTGCGTGCGCTGCTCGTCATGGATACCGATCAGGCACAGGCGCTCGGTGCGCTGGAACTGGACGAAGAAGATCTCGGACTGGTAGGTTTCGCCTGCCCCGCCAAGTACGAATATGGCATTGCGCTCCGTGATTGT
>JBCDEN010000395.1:0-4631 GCA_039179715.1 Pseudomonadota bacterium | reverse complement strand
TTGAAGAATTCCGGCACGGTGGTGATTACGGGCTGAACCACCGCCGCGCCTGAGATAAATCCGTGGTCCTTTCAGCATCTGTCACTCCTAGCAGATGCAGAGGCTCTTTTGCGGAAGCGAACCCCTCAAGCTGCAAGAGGTATCTCTTCCGGTCCCGGACCGGCCTGCAGTGTGCCTTTTTATCGTCGAACTGGGGGTTCCGGCTCGGCGTTTTCTTTCACCACAGGTCGAGGGTATTGCTGCCTTTTTGGGAAGTGGGCGTTCCAACTTCGGCAGGCCTTTTTTTACCCTGCTGCTTAAGTACGCCACCTAAAGTTAATTGTCATTTGCATGAGACCACCAGCACTTGGCTTTTCGCGACAATTTGCATACGAATTCAGTAAAACTGACAAGGTTCTGATATTACGTAACATTCAGGCGCTATTTGCTGGTGCGTTGTATTTACCGGCAATTGACCCTAACTATCATGCACCACGACTGACACCACGTCCGGAGGAACACATGTCCGATAGCGGCCTGAGCCGATTTCTTGGCGGATCTCCCGCCCAGGTTCTCTTGCGACTCGTGTTTCTGTCGTTCGTTGTCGGCATCATCCTGTCCGCGCTGAACCTCGACCCGCTCGACCTTGTCCATATGGCTGTCAATTTTGTCGAACGGCTCTGGGACATGGGTTTTAACGCGATCGGCAGACTCGGAAATTATCTGGTTGTGGGTGCGATCGTGGTCATCCCGATCTGGCTCGTGATGCGCCTCCTGGCGATGGGCAAGTCCCGCTAGACGGCGGAGCCCATGCGCCCTTGCAGAACGTTCCTTGCGGTTCTGTGGAGGATCAGGTGGCGGTCGGCCAGTTCGTCAATGTCGGTTGAGTAGCCGCCGCCCAGAACCCCTGCAAACGGCAGCCCCGCCTGCCTGACCGTCTCGATGACGTAGCGGTCCCGTCTTTCCAGACCTTGCCGCGACAGGCTCAGGCGGCCCAGCCGGTCGCGCACATACGGGTCGACACCTGCGTTGTAGATGACGATGTCCCAGCGCTCGCGCGCGACCAGGGACGGCAACACCTCTTCCAGCGCTTTCAGGTAGTCTTCGTCTCCGGTTGCGTCGGCCAAGCCGACGTCGAGATGGGAGGGGACCTTGCGCACCGGGTAGTTCTTCTGAGAATGCATTGAGAACGTGAAAACATCCGGGTCGCCCTGGAAGATATCCGCTGTTCCGTCGCCCTGATGCACGTCCAGATCTATCACCAGTGCCTTTTGGATGGCTCCGTCCGCCTGCAGCACCCTGATCGCGACGGCAACGTCATTGAAGACACAGAAACCGGCCCCATGCAGCCGGCGCGCATGATGACTGCCGCCCGCCGTATTGCAGGCGATGCCGTGCTCAAGCGCCAGGTAGCAGGTGAGCACCGTACCGCCTGTCGCGCATCTCGCACGCAGCGCGATGTCTTCGCGCATCGGAAACCCGATTTCCCTTGCGACCTTGTCGGGCACCTTGCCATTGAAGACCTGGTCCACATAGGCCGGATCATGTGCGAGCGCGATCCATTCAAATGGCGCGGGCCGGGGCCGAAAGAAGGCACCGTCATCAAGCAGGCCCTCGGTGATGATCAAGTCCGCCACGGCGCGGAACTTGTCCATCGGGAACCTGTGATTTGCGGGCAGCTTGGCACTATAGGCCGGGTGATGGACGATCGGCAGGGGCATTCACAGCACTATAGCGCGAGGTTCGATGCTTGCCAGTGCCCGAACATGCCGCCGGACACCGGTCCGGCGGCAAGGTCTTCAAGCGCTCAGCGCAGACAGGCGCGCCGAACTGCGCAGTTTCATGATCGAGAAAACATGCCCGGCAAGGAAAATCGGGACAAAGAACGCGGGAAACAGCACAAGCGGAAAGTCGTTGATGATGTTCGGGTTCTCCATCGCCATGACATGCAGGAACCCTTCAGACGTCATGAGCCCTGTCAGAACAGCGACCGCAAAGTCCAACAGGCCAATGATGTTCGCCCGCCAGACCAGTGCCGTTGCATTTTCCCGGCCGGCCTCCAGTGCCCTGTATGCCTGCCAGCCGGCAATCCCCGCCCATATGTCGCCGACACCTGCGGGCAGTGCGAATTGCCACGGAATGTCTCCAACGGCCCAGCCGACAAGAAAAATGACGCCCATCACGCGCGGTGCCTGAAAGGCGATGATCTCGCGCTGGTCAGCGCCTGCAAGCAGTTTCCTCCCTGAGCCGGTCGCCAGCGCAAGAAGGACAAGAACGGCCGTGCCGCCAAACAGGAAGAACAGGATGTAGGGAACACCTGTCGCCGTTTCCGGCGGCGCGAGGATGCCAAGCTCGCCCAGGTGGGCCGCAAGGGCGTACCAGAGCCCAAGGAGCAGGCCGAGCGCAGCCATCACAACAACGGTTGACGCGCGGGTCAGACCGGCGCGGTGCGCCGCCACCGCGACCGCGGTCACGGCAAGCACCGGAAGCAGGGTCGCAAAGGCACGGACATAGAACTCAAGGAATGCCGAAAACATGTAGAATCTCCTAACTTCAATTTAAGTAGTAACTTCATATTTTATAGTGACTTCACAAATTACAAGTGCCTGCCTACATTTGCCGTCATGAAAAGTCTTTCGCGCGCCCATTGCCCGATTCGCCGGGCAACCGACATCCTGACGGACCAATGGTCGTTCCTGATCCTTCGCGAGTTCTTTCTCGAAGGTGAGACACGCCGTTTCCAGGACCTGCAGAACGAACTCGGCTTGTCCCCGAACACGCTCTCCAACCGGCTGAAGCATCTGGAAAACGCTGGCGTTCTTGAGCGCAGGCTTTACTCCAGTCACCCGCCAAGGGCCGAATACCTGCTGACCGAAATGGGCCGCCGGTTCGGACCGGTCCTGGAGGCAATGATTGAATGGGGCACGCTCTATCCGGAGCCGGCAAGCCCCGACAAAAGCGATTGACGAACGCGCCGTCTCCGGACAGAAAGGCCCTGACTTCAATCCGGGTTTTGCATGACACCTGCCGACGCAGCGGACGATCCGCCACGCCGCCCCTTCTCCGAAACGCACCGTTCGGTTCTGGCGATCGCTATTCCGATGACGCTTGGTTATCTGTCGACGCCAATGCTCGGTGTGGTCGACATGGCGGTTATCGGACGCCTTGGCGATGCCGCGCTCCTCGGCGGAATTGCGCTCGGCGGGATCATTTTCGATCTTGTCTTCACGACATTCAATTTCCTGCGTGCCGGCACGACGGGTCTGACCGCACAGGCGGTTGGCGGGCAGAAC
Source organism: Pseudomonadota bacterium (assembly GCA_039179715.1). Lineage (GTDB taxonomy): Bacteria > Pseudomonadota > Alphaproteobacteria > Rhizobiales > Stappiaceae > Roseibium. Next base: position 1,359 of record JBCDEN010000395.1, on the reverse strand, counting down.
GACGAAGGGGTCAAGGCAACGCTTGCACGGGCGCTTGTCATTGCCGCGCTCGGCGGCCTTTTCGTCATCGTGCTGCAGTCGCCGCTGCTCCATGGCGGACAGTGGTTTCTGGGCGGCAGCGCGGACGTGCAGGCGGTGACGGCGCGGTATTTCGACATCCGCATTCTCAGCGCTCCGTTCCTGCTTGCGAATTACGCGATCCTTGGCTGGTTCATTGGTCTCGGGCGCGCCGGAACCGGGCTTTTGCTGCAACTTTTCCTGAACAGCGTGAACATCGCGCTCAGTGTCTGGTTCGTTGTCGGCTTGGGATGGAGCGTGGAGGGGGTCGCGCTCGCGACCGTCGTCAGCGAGAGTGCAACAACGCTGCTCGGCCTCGCTCTTGTCCTGAAGCTCGCGGGGCGCAGGTCGTGGCCAGCGCTGCAGGTTGTCTTTGACCGCCGGCTGTTGCTGCGCATGATGGCACTGAACCGCGACATCATGATCCGCTCCTTCGCGCTGCTTTACGCCTATGCGTTCTTCATGGCGCGTTCGGCAGACCAGGGCGACACCGTTCTTGCCGCAAATGCCGTCCTTGAAAAGTTCCTGCTGGTGTCCGGTTACTTCCTGGACGGGCTGGCGACGGCGGCCGAACAACTCGCGGGCCGGGCGGTCGGTGCCAGATACAGACCCGCCTTCGACAGGACCTTGAAGCTGACCGCTTTGTGGAGTTTCGCGATGGCCGGGCTTCTTTCGCTGATATTTGTTCTTTTCGGGTCCGCCATGATCGACTTCATGACCACCTCACCGGACGTTCGCAGCCTCGGCAGAACCTATCTCGTCTGGGCCATCCTGACGCCGCTGGTAGCGGTGCTGGCCTTCCAGATGGATGGAATTTACATCGGCGCGACATGGTCCGGCACTATGCGGAACATGATGCTCCTCTCCCTTGCCATTTACGTTGCCGCCTATTACGTGCTGTTCCCGCTTCTGGCCAACCACGGGCTCTGGCTTGCCCTGTCGCTTTTCCTCGGTCTGCGCGGACTGACATTGCTTGCCGTTTGCAAGCGCCGCGCCGACAGGACCTTTGCACGATCCTGACGAACGCCGGGAAGACCACCGCGGACCATGCACGTTGTTCAGCCAGAGTGCGGACCCTAGGTGATGGACCCATAAATGAGACTGAAATGGCATGCGAAATGGCGAAATCCCGTCAGGAAGAGTGCGCGGAGCGGGCTTCCTGCCCGGTCAGCCAAGCTGACGCCACGGGGTGAAGCCATTTTCATGTCCTTCGGATTTGACCGGCTTGCTTCTCCTCCGCGTTGCGAAAGGCTTGAAAATGAACCACATTTCCTGCGCTTCCGCTTCTTGAGGAGAAGCAAG